>JBEKIY010000020.1:0-9730 GCA_050011495.1 Saccharimonadales bacterium (SeqCode)
TATAAACCCGGCATTACAGCCGAAAGTCCGTTTGGCTATAAAGGCCAACTAGCTATTCGCGAACAACTGCAAATGACTCAAGGTGTCCAACAACTACTACGACTACCTCCTAATCAAATAACAACCGAGATGATAGAGAAACGTGCCATTGGTGACGGCATGGTTACTATGCAACAAGATGGTATTTTAAAGGCGTTATCTGGCCTGACTACACTTGAAGAGATATACCGCGTCGTCGGCTAAATATAATTAACTTACAGAGCTCAATCAATTATTATTCTTGCAACAGAGAAGAAAAAGATGTAAACTCGACCAGTTATGCAGTTTGGAATAAAAGAACTAGAAGCAACGTTTAAAAAGCCATCGGTAGTTGATGTAAGAAGTGGTGATACTGTTCGCGTACATCAAAAAATCCGTGAGGGCAATAAGGAACGAGTCCAGATTTTCCAGGGCTTAGTTATTCGAACTAAGCGCAAAGGCAGCCATACCTCGGCCATTGTTGTCAGACGAATTGCTAGTGGTATAGGAGTTGAGAAGAGTTTTCTGCTACATAGTCCATTAGTGCTAAAGGTTGAAGTTATCAAGCGCAGTAAAGTGCATCGAAATTATTTGACTTATATGCGACGACGAACCGGTAAATCAGCTCGTCTTACTGGACGGGATTTTGATCGGCAGTCGGTTAACGCAATTCATGATGAAAAAGCCGAAGCGGAAGAGGAAAAGCTACGCATACTAGCCGAACAAGCTGCTGCTGAAGAAGCTGCTAAAAAAGCCGAACAAGCTGCAAAAGAAGAATTGAAAGCTCAAAAAGCTCTTGAAGCTCACGAAAAGAAACTAAAGCTTAAAACCTAAACATATCAATTAAAAGCAGTACAATACAAATAGTGTCTGTAGTTGGTATTGATGAAGTTGGTCGAGGAGCACTGGCCGGTCCACTAGTTGTTGGAGCCGTTATATTAAAATTACCTATTAAAGGAATCGGTGATTCGAAAAAATTATCTAAACAACAGCGATCCAAACTTGCTCAAATAATAGTATGTGAAGCCGATGAATATAGTCTTGGTTGGGTGTCGTCAAAAGAAATTGATAAACTTGGCCTAACAAAAGCTATTCGGCTAGCGATATTTCGAGCCTTAAAACAAATTGGAACCTTTAACGCCAATTCAACTATCCAACAAATTATTATTGACGGTAACTATAATTTTTTAGCTGATGATAAACGTTCAAAAACTATTGTTAAAGCCGACGAATCGATAAATTGTGTTAGTGCTGCGAGCATCTTAGCTAAAGTAGCTAGAGACGAATGGATGGTTAAAGTTGCCGCCAAGCGATATCCAAAATATTTGTTTGAGCGCCATGTCGGTTATGGGACTAAATTACATTTAGATGCCATAAGACAATACGGACCTTGTGATATACATAGATTAAGTTTTAGACCCATCAAACAGTAACAATCGATTACATTTAAGGTTGTCAATTAATAATCACAAGCAATCACATGGTTTACTTTGATTTTACTAACGTCAAACTAAAATCTACATTAACTTCCGGGTCATCAATACAAGGAAATACTTTCCTGGCAAAATAGTGTTCAAATTGCTTTGTGTTAACTTGTATTTTTTTATTTAAGTTCAACGATTTTAGAAGAGTCTCTTTAATGTCATCAATGATTAAACCGCTAAAATTCATTGTTACCGTGTATTTTCCGCCGTAAAGTTGTTCATTGGCATGCAAGCGAACTTCGTCAAAACTCTTATGATGATTTATCCTATCAATTGTCATGCTTTGGTTGAGTAATTTGTTGTGCCGCGTGATTGTAGCGCTACTGACTTTTAAATTATGCTGATGAAATGTCAGACGATGACTAGGTGGTCCGATTTTTAAACCACTAATTATAACTTTGCCATTAAATGACATATTACCAGGGAAGAGATCAAGTTGAATATCATAACTATCTGGTTTGAAAGAAGATAAAAGATTACGGTTACTTTTCGTCATTGACCCAATTCTATCATGTATTTATTTCAAAGGTCGGACCGAAAAGTTTATGTAATAGCTCATATTGTGCTATACTTAATAAGTTAAGTCCGGCCAATAAGGTCGGATTTTTTCATGAAAGGATAGCAATGGATGATTTAGATATGAAACAACTTAGTATTGCTGTACGAGCTATTGCGGATGAGAAAAATCTCCCTGAAGATTCAGTACGAGAAGTTGTTGAACAAGCTTTAGCTGCAGCTTATCGTCGTGATTATGGCGAACGCGAGCAAGAAGTAAGAGTGACGATGAATTTAAATACCGGCACAGTCGATGCTTATGTTATGAAAGAAATTGTTGAACAGGTTGGCCAACCAGCATACGAAATCAGCTTAGCTGACGCCCAAAAAATCAAAGAGGACGCTAAGCTGGGTGAAACAGTTGAAGTCCACGATCAAGTCCATAGCTTTGGACGAGTTGCCGCCCAAACTGCTAAACAAGTTATTCTGCAACGCTTGCGAGAAGCTGAGCGTGAGATTGTAATGAGCGAGTATGAAGATAAAATTGGCACCGTAATTAATGGCTTGGTTTCCCGAGTTGAAGGAAATATTGTGCGCATTGATCTTGGGCGCGCCCAAGGCATTATGCCTAAGGGTGAGCAAAGTCAAGGCGAACGCTATTACCCAGGACAGCGTTTAAAGGTGTTTCTAAAAGATGTCGAACGTGGTTTTCGTGGCCCACAGTTAATCGTATCACGCAGCAATTCTAAATTTATTGAGTGGTTATTCAGAGCAGAAGTTCCGGAAATGGAAAACGGGGCAGTCGAAATCAAAGATGTAGCCAGAGAAGCTGGAGTTAGAAGTAAAATAGCTGTAAATTCCACTGTTCAAGGTGTTGACCCAGTTGGTACGTTTGTTGGTGGGCACGGTACCAGAGTTAATGCCGTAATGAGCGAAATTGGTGATCAAGAAAAAATTGATATTATTGTTTGGAGCGATGAACCCGTTCAATATATCACTAACGCTCTAAGTCCAACAAAAGTGTCTAAAGTTATACTTGATGAGAAAAATAAGAAAGCCAAGGTTATTGTAGCCGAAGATCAGCTAAGTATTGCGATAGGTAAGGGTGGTCAAAATGTCCGTTTAGCCAGTAAACTCACTGGTTATGAAATAGACATTGAAGCTGAAAAGAAAACCGAGCAGAAAATGGATGAATCACCAAGGCCACTTAAATTAAAAAAGAAAGAACAACTAGAAAGTTCTTTACTTGAAGCCATCGAAGAGCACGGTCAATAGGATATATCTAAACAGCAATTTAGCACTCTTGACTTGAGAGTGCTAATAGCTATAATATATTTATGTGATTATTAGACAATCGCTAGAAGGGTAGAAAAATAATTTTATATGATGCCTAATTCACCAGATTATCAGGAATTTTTAAACCATTTAACGAATAATGCCATCGCGAGCATTAAACAAGCTGGCGCAATTGCCAGAAATCTTGGCAGTGCTTATATTGGCACTGAACATTTATTACTGGGATTACTAGCCCAAAATTCCAGTATGGGAGCAAAAATCTTAGAAAGCGCCGGTGTAACACTTGAAAAAGCTCGCTTGGCATTTAGTTTAACTCCCAAAACTGTTGCTGTAGGCAATATTGGTGAGAAAGGATTAAGTGAAACAGCTAAGTTAACACTTAGAATGGCAGCTGATATTGCCCAAGACTACAACCAAGATTATTGTGGTACAGAACATATTTTATATAGTATTTTGACGCAGAAAAATGCTCGGGCTACTGTTTTATTGAGAGATATGAATATTGACATTGATACTTTATTAATTGAACTAGAGCAATTTCTCAATCGGCAACAGTTTGAACATGTTAGTGAAGATATTGGAACTCAACACCGAATTGGCCATAAAACACATAAAACTGCGCTTGATTATTTCGGTAATGATCTGACCGCACAAGCACGTTCCAGTAAGCTTGATCCGGTAGTCGGACGTGAAGCTCAAATTAAACGGTTGATCACTATCTTAAACCGACGGACTAAAAATAACCCAGTTTTAATCGGCGAACCCGGCGTTGGTAAGACAGCAATCGTAGAAGGTCTAGCCCAACGGATTGTTAACGAGGATGTTCCTGATAGCTTATTGGATAAAAAAATAATTATGCTTGATCTGGCCGGCATGATAGCTGGCACTAAATATCGCGGTGAATTTGAGGAACGCTTAAAACGAGTACTTAGCGAATTAGAAAATGATGATAAATCAATTTTATTTATTGACGAACTTCATCTTATTGTTGGTGCCGGAGCTGCAGAAGGAGCCATGGATGCCGGCAATATTTTAAAGCCAGCATTAGCTCGAGGAACAATTCGTGTTATTGGTGCAACCACCACAACCGAATATACAAAACATATTGAAAAAGATGCTGCCCTGGAACGACGTTTTCAACCGATTCAAGTCCCAGAGACAACTCTTCCAGAAACTTTAGCAATTCTTAAGGGCTTACGAAAACACTACGAAGATTTTCATGGAGTGAACATTTCTGATCAAGTGCTGGAAGACATTGTTAATCTAGCCAAAAGATATGTTAACGACCGGTTCATGCCCGATAAGGCAATTGATTTGCTAGATGAAACAGCCGCCGGCATTAGAGTAGAGAAAACTAGAACCTCTCCAGAGGTTAGAAAATTACAGAAAGAATTAAAAATTGTTAATAACCATATTGATGAAGCAGTTGACGATGAAGACTATGAACGAGCGGCGCGCTATAAAACGCGAGCCAGCCAAATTAATGATCAATTAGAAAAGTTGAGAGCCAACAATAAAAACGGTAAAGCATTAAATGTTACTAGCGAAGATGTCGCTGCGGTTATCTCTCGAATGACTGGCGTACCAGCTACAAAAGTGATTCATGCCGAGGCTAAATATCTATTAAATCTAGAACATAAGCTTGGCAAACGTGTGATTGGACAACACGAAGCCGTTGAAGCCGTGTCAAAAGCTATTCGTCGGAATCGCTCTGGTGTTGGCAGCGAAAAACGCCCAATCGGATCTTTTATTTTTCTTGGGCCAACTGGTGTTGGTAAGACGGAATTGGCTAGGGTTTTAGCCAAAGAGTTTTTTGGTTCAGATGAGGCTCTGGTTAAAATAGACATGAGCGAATTTGGCGAACATCATAATGTTTCTCGATTAGTTGGCGCTCCGGCTGGCTATGTAGGCTATGACGATGGCGGTCAACTTACTGATAAGGTTCGGCGTCAACCGTATAGCCTGGTATTATTTGATGAAATCGAAAAAGCCCATCCAGATGTATTTAATATGCTTCTCCAGATATTGGAAGATGGTTATTTAACAGATTCAAAAGGTCGGCGCATCGATTTTACGAATACGATAATTATTATGACTAGCAATATCGGCGCCGAAAAGCTACAAAAAGAATCCAACTTCGGATTTCGCAAAACTAAAACCAACGATTCAAATAACTTAGAAGCCATGCAAGAAATTAACAAGGAAAAAGTGCTAGATGAACTAAAAAAATCAATGCGACCAGAGTTACTTAATCGTCTAGACCGAATAATTGTTTTCCGGTCGTTATCTAAAAAAGATATCTTTAGAATCATTGATCTCCAAGCCGATATGTTGCGTTCCAGAATTCAAAAACATAAGCTGGGGCTTGATGTAACAGTTGGGGCTAAACAATATTTGTTAGAGCATGGTTATGATGCCCACAATGGTGTACGACCATTAAGGCGTCTGATGCAAGATACAATAGAAGATCAAATAGCTTTAAACATGCTTGATGGTCAATATTCGGCCGGGGATATTGTTCAAGTCGGTACCAAGAATGGTGAGTTAACTTATAGGGTTTTATCGGAGTCAGCAGTTCATTAATTGAGTTAAATCTAGTGTATGGCTTATGATACACTTTGAGTACGCATGCCGAAATCAGTCAGTCAATATATTTGCAATAATTGTGGTGCAACTTCGTCAGCTTGGGCAGGTCGTTGCAATATCTGCGGTGAATGGAATAGTTTAGAAGAGCAGTTAATTGTCCGACCAAACAAACTTTCAGACCGTTCGGCCCAGAGTAAAACACTTTCCACTGAAGCCATCAATTACGCTGCAAACCATCGGGAGGCAAGAATTAACTGTGGCATTAGCGATGTTGACAATATTCTTGGGGGCGGCATAGTCCCTGGTAGTGTAATACTAATCGCTGGTCAACCCGGAATTGGTAAAAGCACCTTACTACTACAAATTGCTCAGGGGCTCTCTCAACAAGTTGCAGTTATTTACGTAAGTGGCGAAGAATCTATCCATCAAGTTGGCGTTAGAGCCAAACGGCTTGGAGTAGAAAGCGATAATACTCAATTAGCAACTTCAACCTGCGCTGATGATATTGCTGAGACTATTAACAGTGGCCAGTTCAAAGTTGTAATTGTTGACTCAATTCAGACACTATCAGTTAACATGCTTACTTCTGCAGCTGGTACGATCAGCCAAATTTCAAGCAGTGCTGCCTTAATAATGGCAGCTGCAAAATCCACTAATACTGCGGTCATAATGGCGGGTCATGTCACCAAAGAAGGGAACATTGCCGGACCAAAAGTTTTAGAACATGTGGTTGATGTTGTCTTACAATTAGAGGGAGATACCTACGGGGGATTTAAGATTTTACGGTCTAGCAAAAACCGTTATGGTTCAACGACTGAAGCTAGTATGTTTGAAATGACCGATAAAGGTCTTCAAGTTGTCGCTAATCCTTCAGCGGCTCTATTAGCCGAACGACAAATTAGTGATGGCTCGATTGTTTTAGCAACTCTGGAAGGCAGCCGACCGCTTTTGGTTGAAGTCCAAGCACTTGTAAATCGAACGGCTTTTGGATACCCTAAACGAACCGCTAGCGGTATTGATCAAAATCGGGTAAATCTGTTAACGGCAGTTTTAGAAAAACGTACAAAACTGCAATTAAGCGACAAGGATATTTATTTAAATATTGTTGGCGGCATTCAATTAAACGATCCAGCTGCCGATCTGGCAGTATGTTTAGCAATTGGTTCAGCAGCGAAAGGACTCTGTATTCAACCAAACACCGTAGTTTTTGGTGAAGTAGGATTGTCTGGGGAGATCAGACATGTCCCATTTATCGAAAAGCGAATTAATGAAGCCAAAAAAATGGGGTTTACAACCGCGATAGGTCCTCGACCCACGACCAACTCGAAAATAGTTGGTCTCTCGCCAGTTAGCGATATTCGATTGGCGCTTAACAAATTTCTTACAAAACATTAAACCTAAAGGATAAAAGCCATGGCATATATTGAAATAATATTATTAATCGTTATTATTTGGTTGATTCTGAAAAATCAAACTGGAAAACCAGTTCTAAACAGTCATTTTTTAAATCCAAAACAAAAAATATTACTTGATAGCTGCGCATTGATCGATGGCAGAATTGTTAACGTTGTTCAAGCCGGATTTTTACAAGGGGAGTTAATTATTCCACAATTCATTCTTAATGAACTTCAACTACTGGCCGATGGGCAGGATTCACATAAACGAGAAAGAGCTAGATTTGGACTTGATGTTATTCATGAGTTACAAACCGACCAACAAATAACATTAACTATTGATCGAAATTCTTTCCCGTCGGTCTCAGCTACAGATGATAAACTAATAGCTCTAGCCAAAAAATTAAACGCCAGCTTATACACAACTGACTATAATTTAAGTAAAGTTGCTATCGCCGAAAGCATAAAAGTATTAAATATTAACGAACTAGCGCAACAATTACGACCAGTTAATTTACCGGGTGAACAAATCGAAATTAAGATCATTCAAAAAGGTAGTAACCAGGATCAGGGGGTTGGTTATTTGGAAGACGGCACCATGATTGTAGTTGATGGAGCTGCTAGACATATAGGTAAATTAATAGCAGTTCATGTCGATCGAATGCACCAAACTGTCGCCGGGAAAATGGCTTTTGCTCATATAATTAATAAATCTAATAACCAGGCAGAATCTAAACAAACTGATCACCCAAAAGTAATAAGCAATCAATCGGCTCGCACTAATCATTCTAAAGCTTCACTACAAGCTCGAATGCGTCGTTAAAAAAGCTTTTCGAAAATAAATATTTTATGGAGTACTAGTTGCGGCAGCTTGTTCAGTTACAGTTTGAGGACTAGTCGTGGTTTCGTAGAGCACACTATCAATTACTTGGGCGGTATATGTCGAGGAACCGCTGGACGAAGGAGTGTAGTTAAACGAAATCGTGCAATTATTTGGCGGTGAAGTGCTTGAACAATCAGTACCGGCAATCGTATCGATATCAAACGATTGAGCAGTTTGTCCGTTGACCATAAAATTGACCGTACCCGGGAATTGCGGATAGTTAGTCGGATCGCTAAGGGCGTGAGTACCTTGGCTAACGGTTATGGTAATCGTACAGCTGCCGGTACAACTATCACTACTATTGGGTGGCGTATTATCAGTTACGGTAAGTGTAATTTGGGGCGGACTGTCACTACAATTATGGACATTATCGGTGCCCTGGATAGCCGAGGTGCTGGATGTTTGGTTAAGTGGCCAGAAAATATCGACTGAAAATGCATTATCATTTGCTCCGCCTGTAGCTGATTCTTTAGCTAAAGTGGGAGTGCAACTGGTAGCAATTAACCCTGAAACCTTATCTATTGTTTCGCTGCTCGATTTCTTATTGGTGCTAACGTACCAAGACGGGTATAAGTCAGTGCTCGGACCAGGCTCGACATCGCCAAAATCGATATGCTTAGTTTGAACATAAGAAGGTAATACCTTAATATCACTCGGTTGCGTCCAATTCACCGGAGTCGTATGTAAATCAGTTAAAGCACCCTCCATCCAGTTTCTAGTAAGCGGCTCAGTTAAATCTTCCATCTGACCAGCCGTCAAAGCGACGTTGCGGGTATGGTAGCCGACCCAACTGGCAACGGCGTATTGAGTAGTCCAAGCCGTCATTAAACCATCAAAGTTATCATTAGTAGTACCGGTTTTGACGGCAATATCCCAGCCGTCATAATGTTGGAATTTTTGGAAAGAGGGCAGATAAGAAGCATTCGGGTCGCTTAAAATATTGTCAATTATATAAGCAGCATCTGGTCGGACTACTTGCGTGGCTTGTGGTTGCGTCCAATTCCAAACAGTATTACCCGCCGAATCGGTTATTTTAAGAACATAGGTCGTGGGAATTGCGGCGCCTAAGCGGGCCAACGAAGCATCGCCGTTTACGTGTTGGTCAAGATAAAGATAGGCGCCATCACCAAAAGCTGACGAAGCGTAACATTGAGTAGGAGTTGTTAAAGTAACATCTGAGTAACATTGATAAGCGTTGGGAGCAGCCATCAAAGCATCAGCCGTTGAAATAACTTTATTTATAGAAGGAACGCATGCTGAAACAACATCTTGGGCGCATTGGGAGTTGGGAATAACTGATAACATGGCTTTGGCAGCCGGTACGTTACGTGAACCTCCCAAAGCGTAGCGGATAGTTTCTGGTCCGGGGTAGAGAAAATCATAGTCCTCAAGACAATTACCAGTCCCTTTGGGCGGGGGTAGTGTATGGTCAGTGCACGGATATCCTGGCATCGGTTCTTGGATATCATATAACACCGACCCAGCACCTACATTAGTATTATCATTTATTAGGCTGACATAATCGTAAGGCTTAAAACTTGATCCTGGCGGGATAAGGGTCTCAGCATAATTAA
>JBEKIY010000021.1:0-13299 GCA_050011495.1 Saccharimonadales bacterium (SeqCode)
GATATTAATAATTACCTTAAGGCGAGGCTTCATATATTTGAGTTAATATATAAACATTAACATTTAAAATTGTTGTATGCCACTCAGAACATTTAAATATTAGCATTAATGGTTTTCTTGTTTATGTAAAATTCAATCTTCACAACATTAAATTTTATTAATACCTTTATCCAAAGCTCAACAATCACTGGGCCCACCTATATTTAATCCTGTAGCCGTTACATCACCATAACTATAGGGCGAGGAAACAGTCTCATATGGATATAGATATGGGGGATAGCTAGCACCCAGTAAAGCGAAATTACTAAACTGCGCGGAACCCGAACTGTTGCCAGGGATGCCATTGCCCATCTGTATGCACAACGTAGATGTAGTACCAACTTCACCGTAGATTTGAGTCAGATCAGCGTGCGAGAAATCGCTCGACCAAATTGTTTCAGGATAATAGCCCAGTTCATCACCATTATAGTAGATATACCAGTTACCATTAGAATAATTAATCTTATAGTTTACGGTTGCACCGATACTAACTGGTTCCCCGACGATATTAGTAGTAGATACTTGGACAAACCCGCAGCCGTTATAACAAGTTGTTTGACCAGATGAAAAATGATAAACAAATAAATGGGGTAAATTGTCGCCAAATTGAGATTGGTTTACCATCCAACCAACTTCCACAGTACTATAACTATTAGACTCTACCGCCAATTCCATCAGTGAGTGATTAGAACTACCATCTGTTTGGGTGACTTTAGGTTGTTCTTGAGTAATATCCACTGAGGCACCACTGGAGGAAGTGTCGTCTCTGGCACCAGCGTAGTAAAAGTTATATCCATAATTTGTGTAAACCGGTATTGTGTTTATGGTACTAGTAACTGGTGGGTTACTTGTGGATTTTGAAACTGATGTAGTTGAATTGCTCGAGACAGACTTACTTTTGGCCGCCGCTTGGGCAGCCGCCTGAGCCGCTGCTTGTTGGGCCGCTGCTTGGGCAGCCGCAGCAGCCTGAGCTGCTGCAATCTTAATCGTGTTTTGATCATTAGTAATTTGCTTATTTAAAGCACTTACCGCACTATAGCCCGGGAAAGTAATTGCTATATTATCAATAAGTTTTATCGCGCCATCAAAGTTTTGTTTTTGGACAAGCTCCGTAGCTTGTTGCAAGTTCGAAGCATCAATCACCCAAAGTTTGTCCTGGGTATTTAGTTGCGTGATCTTCTTGTGATTAGCGGGTAGCGAATAATAACCAGTGGCATTATGTAATAATAATGCCGCCGTTTTGTATTGCCCTTTTGCAATGTCTGATTTGGCTGAATTTAGCAGCGAGTCTGCTCTAAAGTTTTGATATATAAGAAATGCGGCTAGTGCTATTAACAATATCAATAAAGATATAAACGAGCTTACCAGTACCATTTTCTTTTTTGGGTACCTAGGGTTTGGAATATTCGAGATGTTAGTCGTCCCAGATACCACCACAGAAGAAGAATTAGCATTAGTTAAAGAAGGCATTAATTCAGTGTTCTGGGGTAATATTTGTTCTTTATTGGTACTTGATATATTTACAGTTTGACATTGCGGACAAACAACAAAGCCTGAAATATAATCATTTAGCGAATATCCGCATTTTATGCAGAGCATATCTCTTTCATAATACCATTAGCGATTTGGTACGGCACTTTTAGCCAGGTTAAAACACGTTTGTTATTTTGCTAAGTTTTTCTAAATGCTTTGATTGAGTACCCTAGCAACAACCAGGATATTGTCCATATCAGGGCATTGGTATAAAACTGCCAAGTTCTAAAGATCTCAGTATATGAATTAGACCCCCTAGAGGATACAGCGGGTAATTGGACGGTAATTGTTGAGGTTGGTAAACCTAGCCGTTTATTTAATGAGCTTGAGAATTCTTCATTTGAATACTTAGCAACCACCTTCGTTCGGCTAACAAAAGGAAATCCGCGATATTTAGAATTTGTTACCGATACGAGAGGATTACCATAGTAAAGAACATCACTGCTGTCATAGCTTATATTTGTTGGATTAGTAATGTTTTTGCTAAACAAATCAGTAATAAGTGTGGTACTTAATCCTAAAACTAATGCTAATGATAAGAATACAAAAATCTTTACCATTCTATTGAACTTCATGTTTCAATCCAAATACTAACTACTAACTTAGGCATAAGTACAATGATACTGCATCGTTGCTGAGGTTAAAACGATACTGCTATCTAATGTTAACGCAGATACTCTGCAAATCTAATCTAGACCCCCATCCTAACTTATATAGTTTGCTAGACACTACCTGAAGAACTAACTTATAGACTATCCGGGAAGACAGAAACGAATGTTGACGGCGATAAGAAAAAGTATTATTGACGCAGCAAATACTGCCACAATCGTAGCTAATATTGCCAATACAGATACTACCAATGGACCAACTTGCTTATAGTGTCGTTTTCGTGACCATTTTAAAACATCGTATAACATCAAAATTAAGACTATTAGAATAGACAGAATATAAGCTACGTATAACTTATGAGGCATAAATGTGCTGCAGTTGTTTTGATAATTTATAGTAATTTGTCGATATGCGAACGTAATCAAACAAGCCAAAAAAGGTAAGAATAGAACAATATGAGCGATAGTGTTACGGGATAATTTTTTCATCTATTGATCTGTATTTATGTCTATATTTCAGGATTATAGCATAAGCATCTTGGTACCCCGGGAGGGATTCGAACCCCCGACCTTGAGCTTAGAAGTCTCCTGCTCTATCCAACTGAGCTACCGGGGCCTGGTGCGGGTGACGAGAATCGAACTCGTGTCCCAAATTTGGAAAAATTGTATACTAACCACTATACGACACCCGCACTTTCCAGATTATAACACTTACGGCTCTCGTCTATCATAGATCATGTAGAATACTGATATGGGCACCTAATGTATTTAGGCGCTGCGCCAAGTCTTCATACCCTCGGTTAATAGTGTAGACATTACGTAATATAGATACTCCATTAGCCGCTAGCATACCGATTAGCAGCATAACCGCTGGCCTAATACCGCTCGGGCAAACGATATCGGCTGCTCGCCATCTTGTTGGGCCATTAACAAATACCCTGTGTGGATCGGCAAGTTCTAGGTCAACGCCGATTTTCTTTATCTCGGTATACATAAGAGCTCGGTCTTCATAAACCCAGTCATGGATAAGAGTTCTACCATTAGCTACAGCTGCCATTGGCACAAAGTAAGGTAGATTATCAATATTTAGTCCAGGGAATGGACGGGCATATAATTTTTCAACTGAGGCATGAAGTTTACCGTTATGTTTATGGATCGTAATATCTACCAGGTCGGTCTTTCCATTTTCGGCTTTATAGATTGGGCTTTGGTCGTATGCCAGACCCATTTTTTCAAGTTTTAATAATTCTAATTCAACAAATTCAATTGGTACACGCTTAATTGTTATTTTAGAATTTGTCGTAACGGCAGCAGCAATAAAAGTCATGGCTTCAACTGGGTCTTCGCTAGGCGCATAAGTTATGTTTTTCTTCATTTTACTTACACCGTGGATACGTAAAGTTGTCGAACCAATGCCCTCAATCTTAACGCCTAATTTTTGGAGAAAGAAACATAGATCTTGGACAGCATAATTAGCGCTGGCCATTTTGATAACGGTTTCACCAGGAAACTTGGAAGCCGCCATGATAATATTTTCGGTTGTAGTGTCGCCCGATTCGTATAATACTATCGGTCGGCGGGCAAGATGTCGTTTTACATGTATATTGTAATAGCCAGACATGGCTTCGCTCACAGCCACCTGCATAAGGCAATTTGAAACTATTAAATATATGCAGCAATGGTCCAATAAACATTAGTACGCTGCGGGTTTTGCGAGCAGAGTCAGCATTTATATTGTCCAAATTAAGTTTAGCCGGTGGCCTAATTTCAAGTGTATTATTTGGTAGCCAGCGAATCTTAACACCAATACTTTCCAAGACTTCAACTATCCGATTCACTTCTTCGATACGTGGGGCATTTTTAAGTCGGGTAGTCCCTTGATTTAATAAACTGGCTGCTAATAATCCAACGGTAGCGTTCTTAGACGTTTTAAGCATAATTGTACCGCGCAGTTCGCGGCCGCCTTCAACCCGCAGATCAATCGAGGAATCACCTACGCTAATTAACGGTTTATTTAAAACGTCACTAATCCGCCCGAGTGTATCAAGGCTTAAATTTTGCCTGCCCCGCTCCATTCGATTGACGGCCGATTGGCTAGTCCGTAAACGACGAGCAAACTCGGCTTGAGTAAGTCCTCGTTCTTGTCTTACTTGAGATATCAATTGTCCAATTTTTTCGTTAGCTGTCAACATAACCTTAGAACCTTATCATGCATGATAAGTAAATTCAATATTGATTTTAACACCTAGAAAACCATTATATGACTTAACTAAGGAAATTGCTACAATATTAAGTATGGTCTGATCTATGTCTCTACTATTGAAAATAACTGATGGGATTTAAGGAGAGTTTGATATGGAAGACAAAGAGATAGAAGCATTGATCAAAGCTGAAGTTGAACGACAGCGTGATGGCTTGGAAATGATCCCAAGTGAAAATCATACTTCAGCCGACGTTTTAAAAGCTCTTGGATCCCGCTTAACTGACAAGTATTCAGAAGGCTATCCTGGTAAGCGGTATTATGGAGGTTGTGAAGTAGTTGACAAGGTTGAGAATTTAGCTAGAGAGCGTGCTAAAAAACTATTCGGTGTTAGTCACGCCAATGTGCAGCCCTACTCTGGTTCTCCGGCTAATATGGCAGTATATTTTGCACTGGTTAATCCGGGAGACACTGTAATGGGTCTTCATTTATATTATGGCGGACATATGACGCATGGCTTGAGGGTCAATTTTTCCGGTACATTTTACCGATCCGTCCAATACCATACCGGCAAAGATGGTTACCTTGATTATGACGAAATTGAAAAGATGGCAATGGCTGAACAGCCGAAACTGATTGTAGTTGGCGCAACTGCTTATCCGCGGATATTTGACTGGGGTCGTTTACGAAAGATTGCTGATAGTTGCCAATCCTGGTTGCTGGCAGATATTTCCCATATAGCCGGATTAGTTGTGGCTGGTGTACACCCTTCGCCGGTTGGGTATGCCCATGTAATAACTACCACTACCCATAAAACACTGCGTGGCCCACGCGGAGCCATGATCCTATGCAATGGTAACCCTTCGAATCCATTAAGGGCCGTGGAACGGACGCCCGAAAATTTACCAACCTTGATTGATCGGGCAATTATACCTGGTCTTCAGGGTGGCCCACATAATCACCAAACTGCTGCTATTGCCGTTGCACTTCATGAAGCGTCACTACCTTCATTCAAACTTTACGGGCAGCAAATTGTTAAGAATGCCAAAGTATTAGCCGCTGAACTTACCAGTAAGGGGTACCAACTAGTCACCGGAGGAACCGATAATCATTTGTTGCTAATTGATCTGACAAACAAAAAAATCGTTGGCGCTGATGCTGAGTCGGCTCTTAGCAAAGCCGGAATTACGGTTAATAAAAACACTGTACCATTTGATCCACGCCCACCGTTTAGCCCATCAGGCATACGACTGGGAACACCGGCTTTGACAACCCGTGGTATGAAAGAAAACGAAATGATAATGATCGCTGATTGGATTGACCAAGCGATCAATCATAGCGACAATGAAACTTACTTAGAAAATATTCATAAATCAATCCGCGTATTATGTCAGGGTTTTCCGTTACCTGGTGAAAAAGTTAAACATTAAGGTAATAATTCCGGTTCCTGCTCAAGTTTAATGCCATATTTTTGATTTACAGTATCGATTATCAACTGACGAAACGCCAACAAGTCAGCAGTGGACCGAGCGTGTTCATTAATAAGTATCATAGCTTGAGTTGGCCAGGTAGCCATACCGGTTTGCTGGTTATGAAAATCCTTAAACCCAGCATGTTCAATTAACCAGCCAGCTGATAATTTTATATCTTCATTGTCCTGGTTCCAATAAACCATATCTGGATATCTGTCGAGTAGTTCTGATAATTGGATCCGATCGATAATCGGATTCTCAAAGAATGATCCGCAATTGGCAACTACGGCCGGATTCGGCAAATGATTACTGCGTATAGCTATTACGGCATTCCTAATTGCCATTGGTTCGTAGGTTTTTATATTATGCTTATCAATATAGTCTTGGAGTGAAGGATAAAACGGTGATGTCATTTGGGTGTGCATAAGATGAAGTGTCATCCCCATAATAATGAATCGGCCATGATCGTTGGTTTTAAATCGACTGGTCCGATAGCCGAACGCACAATCTTGGTTTGAGATAGTAAGGAAAGTCTTTGTTTGCATATCATAAGCCTCAATGCTTACCAGTGTCTGACAAATTTCCTGGCCATAAGCGCCGGCATTTTGAACAATTGTAGCCCCAGCACTGCCCGGTATTAAACTCATAGCCTCAATGCCGCTTACCTGGGCAACTGCCGCTCGCTCCACTACGCTATCCCAATTTTCCCCAGCACCAACTGTTACATAATAATTTTCTTCATCTTCATCAAATACGTCATATCCCGGAACTTTATTTATAAGCAGCAGACCTTTAAATCCTTCGTCCTTCCAAACTATATTGCTACCTTCGCCAATCGTAATTACCGGCAAATGATTAGTTTCCGCCCAGTTAAATGCTTCAGTAAGTTCTTGTCGATTATGTATTTCACTCACAAAGGCCACTATTCCGCCTAACCGCATTGTTGAGTATTGAGATAAGGATACGTTTTTTTGTATATTCATGTGCTTATTATAATAACTTAATTATTCTTACATCGCTCATATTAACGTTGTGAGTATGATACTATTGGTTTTATGGAGATCCTTCGGTGAATAATACACCTTATAAAATACTCGGCGGACAATTAAAACATCTTCGGCAAAATCGGGCGGAAAGTCTCGAAGAAGTTTCTGATGCCGTTGAAATTGGCGCTGATACCCTCAAGCAAATAGAGATCGGGGCCGAACGACCCTCTGAAGATATTCTGATGTTGATGATAAATCATTTTGGGATGAAAGATGATGAGGCTGTCCATTTATGGGAACTAGCTGGGTATAATAAACCTAATCAACCAAAAGAATCGATTGAAGAAGATGTTCAAAAGCGGACTGTTTTCATCATGATGGCCCTGGATAACCGTATCCTTTATAGTGACAGTGTCCATATTACAGCCAATTTAAACGGTATAGTTTTAAATTTCGCACAAGCTAACATCGATCAAAACGGTCAGGCTCAGACAGTCGCCCGTATCGGGATGAGCTATGAACAAGCGCAAACTATGACAAACTTATTGCAACAAATATTTATTAATCGGGACAATAACAAGAAAATTCGGAATACCCTACCGGCCACCGGTTCTTCGCGGCCAACGTCGCAAGGAAAATCTAAAGACTCAAAAACTAAATAGTTTATTATTAATAGTGCTTAGTGTGCGCCTGTAGCTCAGCTGGATAGAGCGTTGGTTTCCGGTACCAAAGGTCGCGGGTTCAAATCCTGCCAGGCGTACCAAGCATAAGTATTTTAGTTTTTTCCGTATACCTCTAGGGCTTCTGGCAACATTGAAACTACCGGTTTTATGCCGGCGACAGTTATTGTCATTAAGATCGCGTCAACTACTTCTTCTCTAGTTGCCCCAAGTTTTTTAGCCATTGGAACATGAAATTTTATAGCGACCGGATCATTTAATGCTGCTTTCATAGCTATATAAATTAATTGTTTAGTTTTTTCGTCTATCCCTTTTGAGTTTACAATTGACTGGATAAGTCCATCAAAAGCCTTGGCCACTTCAGGAGCTTCTTTTTGAAATATCTCCATTGGATTTTGTATGTCACTCATCATGTCTCTCCTTCTCTAAGAGTTATGCTAGATATTAATTAGGATACTAATTACCTAACAAAATCCCCTAGTAGTTTCTGTCGTCCTAATATATATATATTAAAATGATTTTAATCTTTTCTAGTGTGCTATACCATTATAGATACTCAAACTAAATTTATTTAAGGCAAACTCATGAAAAAACCTGTGCAATTTAGAGATCCAGACTTAGATACAACTGGGAATATTATAGGATTTTATGAGCGAGAATTCTATGTATTAAGTAATTTTTCCTCTTTCCAACTTCATTGGAAAGGTCGGCGTTGGCCCACTTCTGAACACGCCTATCAATCATCACATTTTTTCGATACGGCGCCTGATTTAGTAGAGGCAATTATCAATGCTACTTCAGCTCATGACGCTTTTAAAATCGCTAAAGCTAATGCTGAAAAAGTACCTAAAAACTGGGATAAGCTTAAGGTTGGCATAATGTATGATATCTGTAAGCATAAAATGTTACAAAATCCTTATGTACTTCATAAATTACTACAAACTGGTGATTTAGATATTATTGAGGATTCGCCAAAGGACAACTTTTGGGGCTGGGGTTTGAAAAAAGATGGTCGTAACGAACTCGGTAAAATTTGGATGAAGCTACGCGCTCAATTACGATCAGGTAAAATCACTGTTAAATAAGTATAATAAATACAGTTGATATTTAATCATTTTTGTGTTAATATAATACAATGACAAACGCAGAAATCGATCCTCAACCTATCGATGACCCCTTTGAAAGATTAGCTATCTTCCAAGAAAACCAACATTTTTTACCACTATCTCGTGATGAGCTATCAGAAGCTTTCGCTTTACAAGATTATCTTGAAAGACCTGGTGGGTCTGCCAAACATTTAATTGAAATTTATCATCACCAGCAAGATGCTCAAACTGATGACCCAGCTAAAGCAGTCAGAGCAGTTACCCTAGAATATGTTTCTTATCTAACTTCAGCAAGAGTTAGCATGACACATTTAGACCTACTTAGAAAAGATGTAGATGATACTGATAAACCGTCATTAAGTTTATACGAAGCTGCTGGATCAAACGTTGGCTTTGGGGAATTAGTCCGTTTTATTGACTTAAGACAATTAGCTAGAGATCAGGTAGTTGCCCAAGAAGAAATCGATCCTTTAAGAGCCGACTACTTAGCTAATTTAACCCCCCAGATGATAGCGCACATTAATGAAGTTATAAGAAACATACATGTCAAAGAAGCTCGAGCTCTTGTACCGTTGGCAATAGCTGATCAACGGGCACGGGGATTATTTTGGAAAGACAGATTACGTGAATGCGAGATGTACACTTTAGCCAAACCAATTGCCAAAGCGGCATTAAAAAGCAATATTGATACGAACCAAGAAAATTCCTAGCAATATAATGGTTAATCTATAATATGTCTGATTATCCTATAGGTTTAGTTGAGCAAGTTGCATCGCTACCTAGTGAAGTTGATCAAACTGAGCTTAACAATAAAGGTCTATACGTGAAACTAGGCCTTGATAATGTATTGGCAGAACAGTTAGTTATAACATCTGAACAAGCAGATATTAAAAGGTACTGTATTGGTGATTCTACCTCGCGATTCCACGATCTAGAGCAAGTAACAGCCTGGCAAGCCAAAGGGAGATTAGCTCTTCCCTTGGTTAGATACACTGGTGAAGGCGTCTTAAAATTGGTAGGGTTTGGTTGGATGGGGCATAAAATTCCGACAGTTGAGGAACTTGTTAATCAAGGTGCTGAGACAACATTTGCCATCCGACTTTATGAAGGAGCTACCGGTGATCATAATTCCCTACCTTACACTAGGGCAATTTTACAAGCGAATGATATTTTATACGGCAATCAAGGCGTGTGGCTAGAAACTTGGGGTGATAATATTTATGCCCAGAAAACCTATGAACGAGCCGGCTTCCAAAAAGTTGTTGAAATCCCAGGCGAACGTCATGGAGAAAAAGTCTCACGAGTTTTTATGGCTCTAGGCCAATTAGCAATTTAAATAATTTTATCAAACAGTAGTAAGTAGACAATTAAGTAAGTTATAATTGTCGCAGATTGGCGCGTTGGCGGAGTGGTTACGCACAGGTCTGCAAAACCTTTTACACCGGTTCAATTCCGGTACGCGCCTCCATATATAATGTAGATACATTAAAATATTAGTTACTATGCGCGGGTGGTGGAATTGGTAGACACGAGGGACTTAAAATCCCTTGCCCACAAGGCGTGCGGGTTCGATTCCCGCCCTGCGCACCACTGAAGATTTTTCCATACGAGCTAGGCTAAATATTGGATTTATCCCTGTAAAAATGGCAGATTTTAGGTTTCCAGGTTTAAGATCCTCATAAGACGGTAATTTATCAAATATTGCCCCGAAAAACTGGGCTTTTTTAATCGGATCAATCTGTTTAATGAGTAGTTCATCAAGGTTTTCCAGTAGGTACCGGATCCTGGCCATGATTTTATCAAAGTCTATGGGCTTCCTTGTCTGAACTTCAGCCTTTTGCCTGGTTAGCAAGCTTATTTGCTTTTCTATTCTCATGATATCCTCCTCCATATATTTAATTGCTGTTTCACTACTTAAAACCTTAATCTTGTCAACTGTAGCTTTGGCTTCTAGCTTGAGTTCGTTAATCCGCCCTTCAAGGCTCTGTAGCTCGTCCTGAAGCGTTTGCTGTCTCTTTTGCCACTCCGCCTCAATTACCGATATAACCGTGTCTATGTGGTCTTGAGAGACTTTAAGACTGCCAATAAACTCAGCGATGGTATCTTCTAATTTCTGCTTGGGGACACGGTAATAATGTCCATGATTGCTGCAATGATAAGCTGGATAATGCTTGCCGTTCTTGCCGCGGGATGAACTGCCTAGCAGGGGACGGTGACACTGGCTACACGTTACAAACTTACGGTAGGGAAAGTCTGAGTTACGCTTGCCTCTATTGAGTATGCTAAGAGGAGGTAATTGATTATGGATTGCAATGTCACCCTCCTCGTTTTCAGTAATAAACCTTTTACCATGGTTAGCACGGTTAAACAGATCAATCGACACTAAGCCCTCAAAAGCACATTGCACAGGTTGGCTGCCTGTCCATGTCTCCTCGTTAACTCCGGCATAGACTGAGTTTCTAATAAACTTCTGCATGGCTTTAACGGTTAATGGTTTACCGCCTCTTTTACCGATTATTTTGGTTTGATCTTGTTTGCTGCGGATATTTTGCATCCTGGTTTTATACCCTAGTGTATTAACTATGGCTACAATGTCTTTATCGTAGAGTGCACCTTGAGCTCTTAACTCGAACATCTTAATGATGTGTTGGGCTTCAATTGGATGTGGCTTAAGTACACAACGTTTACCGTGGCGAGTATCCAACTTTTCGCTGATAAAGCCGTATGGTGGTTGGTGCATCCAAAAGCCCATTTGGGTATAGCGGATTTCGGCTCCGATCATCCGACTCATAATGTCTCTCAACTCATCTTTAGATCGTTCGGCTTCTAGTATTTCCGATTTCTGGGTCGGTGAATAAACGCTCCACTTATATTCAAAGCCCAAGTGTTCAAGAGTGTTTACTTTATTGGTGCCGATAATACCATAAATATCGACTAAATTGACGCCGCACTGCTCAAGCTGTCTTTTGAGTGGCCCGTAAAAGTCGGATCCACCACGCGTAAAACGATCAATGGATTTAATAATAAGTAGCTGTATATTGTTCTTGGGGTCTTTGCAGTAATCGATGGCTTCCTGAATAGGCTGTTGTTCTTTTGAGGCTGACTCTAAAAAGACGAAGTACTTCTTTATGCACACACCTTTATTTTCAGCAAAACGTTCAATTTGTTCTTTTTGAGCTTCTGGTGAGTCACCATCAATACCTTGTTTAGTAGTAGAGACTCTGATAGCTGCTACAGCATTTTGCTTTAGCTGCTCGTGCATGACTCCGTCTCCAAGGCAGTTTCTTCTTCGTCTAAAATCTCTAGGATAAGACTGGCAACCAGTTCAATCCGATCCTCGTCTTTTATGGAGACGGCTGCTTCTGGCTGACTTAGTGTTTTATCTGATATACCCATTTTACAACCCTCACTAATAAGGATAGTATATACCACTAATAGGGATAGTTTCAAGTAGTAACAGTACGATTTACGTAAAACATGTGTATAACTTTCAAGTAAATCAGTTACTATGTATTTGCTTCTGTATGTAATATCTATCTAAAGTTAATAAGAGTACAGAAGGATGTAATTATTCATTATTACTATGCCTAAACTTAAACAACCACTCAATGAACTTCAAACTGAGATTCTACTTATACTCTATAAATTCCGATTTGCTACTAGAGACCTAATTGTTACCTACCAAGAACTAACATCAAGAACTTACACTAGAGAAAGACTAATAAACTTACTAAATCAAGGCTATATAGCTAGACACTATGATGGCAAGGATAAAATTGCCGGCAGACCAGCTGTATATTTTCTTGATGCTCGTGGTATTAGATTCTTATTGGAGCCTAAACAGCTGGATGAATTCAAGCTTAACCCGAAAGTACTTAACCTAGTTTACAAAGATAAGCACGCCAGCAAACTGTTCCAGGATCGGTGTCTCAATATCTTTCAGATATATACGGTATTCAACAAGCTGTATAGTGACAACCTAGACTTTTTTACTGGTAGCGAGCTACATGACAATGACTTGTTCTTAAAGCCGCTGCCCTTTGCCTACGTAACCTTTAGCGGCAAATACAGCCGCAAACCGGATTACGTCATTGAGCTGATGGATAGTACTAAGTCCTACTTTATCCATCGCCGGCGGTTGAACCAATACCTGAAACAGTATGAAGGCTATACCTGGCAAAATAAGACCAACGGCAGTTATCCGACTTTGTTACTAATAGCCGATAGCCCCAACTTAGAACGCCGGCTGCAAAAGTCTATGGCATTTAGCATTAACAGCCGAAATGTTAACAACTTCAATGTATATACGACAACCTTAAAAGCTCTGCTTTACAGCAAAGATCTTAAAGATAAATTCTGGAGTTCTGTTACTTCTCCAGATAATCTGCATGAACTAGTTGATCTAACTTAGTTCCTGATATGTTTTTTAGCCTTTTGTTAGCCAACTGCCTATTGACTTGTTTAATACTTGATATCCTAACGTTCAAAATTAACTTCGTAAAAAAGTGATTTATAGCTCATAACGAACTTTCATGTAGGTGTTAAAAATATTTCCAGCAAAATTTCAGTATAATATGCTTGTAAAAAGCTTAAGCTTAAAATAATATTCATGTAGTTAGGGTTTATTGAGGGGGGTCTCGTCATGAGTGATCTGTTTTGCAGTTTCCTAAAAAAT
>JBEKIY010000022.1:0-9476 GCA_050011495.1 Saccharimonadales bacterium (SeqCode)
TTAGATTGGGCCTTATAAGTATTTGATGTTGCGCTATTTGTTCCGCCTGGTCCGATACTATAACTATTAAGCATGTAGGTATTACTTGCCGAAAAGGCAGCAAATAACATCATACTAATCCCGAGAAAAGTTTTTATTCCCCACATGGTTCCTTTATTTTAACTAAGTGTTTACAAGCATGCAATTTGCTTATGATTTAATAAGGATTTTGGTGCGCATCCCGGGATTTACCTGGAAATCGCTCTACCCTAGTTTAATACATTTGAGTGAAAAGTTAGAAGAACTCGGGCTAATAGAAATTAATGGTCAGATAGTTTTGCTTCAGGACGAGGAGGTTAATAATGTTTAGCCCACTTAACCGCCACACTCCGTCGAACGAGTTACTTAGCTCTAAACTCTTTAACGAGAGCACATTTTACGATACGTTTACTAAAGATCTGAACGATAGCTTACATGAGGTAATTATTGAATCGCCGTTCATAGCTCATCGGCGTTTGGCTCAACTATTACCTACATTACATAAACTTAAGGATCGTAAGGTAAGAGTAGTCGTCAATACCCGTGACCCCCAGGAACATGATGATGAGTACTTACGCAACGAGGCCCACCAATCTATATCTAGCCTGCAACATCTAGGGGTACAAGTACTTTTTACTGTTGGCCACCATCGTAAGTTAGTCATTATTGACCGGCACATTCTCTATGAGGGAATCTTGAATGTACTATCTCAGAACCATAGTAGTGAAGTGATGCGCAGAGTTGAGTCAACCCAATTGGCTTGGCAAATGGTTAGGTTTGTTGAAATTGATAAATTTCTAAACTAGTTGGGCTATACTGAAATGAGTATGAGCGGATTTGAAATAACCGATAATGACGTAGCAGCCGTGACGCGCTGGCTTAAGATCTTTCATCCAGAGGATGCTAACCTAGACTTTGCAAGGGGTATGCTTGTTAACATAAAACTTGGCTATCGACATGTGGGATGGGATGACCCAGATCAATTAGAAGATTATTATGGGGATTACAAAAATAGGTCAGATGATCAAAACGGCAAAACGTCCGACGAGTGAGCGCCGAGAGCAACTACTACTTTCTTCAGCATTTTTATTGATGGGGTAGATATGGCTTGCTCAAGCTTGGCATAATAATTTACGTTTATACCAGCCTTTTTAGCTACTTCCAGCTGAGTCATGTGCTTATCTAGGCGAATGTTTTTTAGCGCTTTAGCAATATCGAGAGTCAATTTATCTGTCATGTCTGGTGTATTTTATCATACTTATACCACATACATCTGGAATATCAAACTTGGTTGGAGCCCGATATTTTCGCAGAGTTATAAAAGAATTTCTACGCACCGGTACCGGCATTATTATTAATATATTTCGCAAACTCTCTTCCGGTCGGAGATACCCACACATATAAAAAGCTTTTTTGGTCATACTCTCTTATTACTGGACCGCTTTTTGTTCTATCCTCGTGCAATAAGCCAAAATAGATTAAGCGGCTAACGGCGTTAGGGTCTTGTTGAAGCATAAATGATTTTAGCTCTCTGTTCGCATTGTTAACTGCGTCTTTCGCTTCCTCTTCTAGGGCAATACGGAGTACTTCTACGTCAGACATACGAACACGACTCACCAAATCCGTCATTTCTTCTAGCGGATAATCCAGCAAGTTTGGCGCTTTTACATATCCTTGTAGTACTTTCTGAAGGATTAATCGTTTATTATCGTTCCGTTCTCTGATGTATTTCTCCAGGAGTAAAACAAAACCATCTTGGAAAACTTTGTCACCAAGAACAACAGGAGGAAAGTCTGCAATATTATCTTGAACATGTTTCACTAATTCCTTGGCTCTATATAGCCGCCTCACAATAGCAGGACCAAAGTATGCTGACGCCATACTAACGGCAATACCTAAGCCTGGATCAACGGTGGTTGCGTACCCAATTACTCCTACTATTCCAGCATTAGTAGCTCTTTTTATCTGGTCAGCGTTGGGTTTCTTCACGTTCATACTAAATCAATTTATAAAATATATAAGTTAGCACATTGGTGTGAATTATATAAATAACGATGCCTCTAGCCCGACTTCTCGAGCATGATTTTCTTTTGGTGCTTACTCGCAATAGTCCAATCAATTATTCTTTCATGCGCAAGTCTACCGGCTAAAATATCCGCTCCAATGCCCAATGCATTGCTAAATTCTCTAATTGAAGCATTGGAGTAATCACCCTTGGAAATGAATAGATTATATTTCTCTTTTGGGATTAGAACATCCCTTGCATAACGGTCCGCTTCAAGCTCCTCTTCGCCAGAAGTCAAACTAGGCTTATCCCAATTAATGTAACTCTGCTTTCTGCTATGTAATATAAGGTGAGCTGCTTCATGGAAGAATGTAAACCATAATGCATCACTTCTTTTATTCTTTTCACTCAGTTGTATTAATGGTTTAGATGGAGCAACCCATCTAGTTGCGCCATTGATATAGCTCTTTGAAAAATAAGGCGTAAACACTAACGACACCCCGTTTTCGGCACATATATTAACTAGCTTCTTTGAAGAAGCATGAATTGGTTCCTTTGTGAGCTGTCTAATATCCTTTAACGATACAGAGAATTTACTAGCATCGAAATTTGTCTTTACCGCTTCACTCTCGTACTGTTTTTCGCCAAATCTTAACCACGCGGCAACACAATACTGGTCTGGTTCATCTGTACTATTTCTGTATTTCACGGGGTGGTAATTATTTAAAAGTAGCTGCAAAGATGGAACACCAAAATAATTCAATATGTTTTTGTAGCGTTCTTTAGGCTTTAGCGTTTTAGCAACCAGATCCCACCTTTGGAGATTGTTATAACAGTAGCGGAAATCAGTCAAAATATTTTTCTCGGTCTCAAACTGCTCATTCATTTGGTCTTTTATGCTAAGCCGAGACATTATCATATCGTAATTTGCCTGGAGCTTGAGCCATGTCTCTGCAGGTGTATCCAGCACAAATTCCAGCCTCATAGCCATGTTGATAGTTAACGATACATCACCGTTAAGCAGCTCACTCATGTGCTTTTCACTAATGCCGAGGCGACTAGCAAGTTGCTTTTGTGTAATCCCACGATCATTAAGAATATCACCCAAAATTTCACTTGGATGTACCGCATGATTTGTAGCTTGTGTGTAGTCGGTCATTTGTGATAATCCTCTACGTTTATTATTTCCATTGCCTCTATCTCTTGCGGTGACCGAGTGGACCGATCAAGAGGTGTAAGGAGTAAGCTACAGCCTTGGGCGAGTGGTATAGAAAACTGCCACTGCCGGTTGCCTTGTAGCCAATGTGCATTATTGTCAAAACTCATCAGGTGGGCTAGGTTCTTGGCGGCGTCGAGCAGTGCTATCTTGCGATGTAGTTTTCTTGCGATCTGCTTACCGAATGTCTCAGTTGCAGCATGTAGATCATGGCACGCCTCTTTTACCTCCGCAGTCCTGTAAGTTATTATCATTATAAGCCTTACCAAAGTAATTTTCAAGTTTTAATTAACCTCATGGGTTAATGAAAGTGTAGCATGTTTTAAGCCTGAGTCAAAGTTTTACGAATTAAAATTTAGAGAACGCTACTAAAAACGAAACTTGTCATTTACAATAAATTGTTGCTTTAATAACTATTATCTGCTACCTTACAATTAGTAACACCTTACAGCGGTGGGCGCGGGGAGTTCCAATGCTTGTGGCAGCCACCCATCTAAACTTTATCCAGCATTACTTGCTCGGTACTTCACGGCTGTCAGAAATCTTTAATATCCCGATTATAGTCATTGGCGGCTCACTCTTTGTTTATTGGATTATTCTGCCTATCGTTAGGTTAGTGCTGGATGTTTTAGACTTTAGGCGGTTGCGGGATAGACGGTTAGTTTTTCTGGAGCTGACACCGCCCAGCTATAGCACAAAAACACCACTAGCTACTACCCAGCTGGTAGACACCTTTCATGGTATGCTTAACAGCCTGACCCGAACAGAACGGCTGCTGAGACGTCAACACGTCTTACCGCTGGAAATAGTGGGCGACCGCCCAAACGGTGTTCGGTTCAGGGCGGCGCTTGATCCTAGAGATGTGGAACTGTTTGAGCAATTAGTCATCCCATATCTACCGCATATCCAGCTCAGAGAGGTTAAGGACTATCTAACAGCTGAGTTAAACGGTAAACCCTATAAGGTATTAGAATTTACCCAGAGTAACCATGCCGGCTACCGTTTAGCCCCACACGAGAACTTGCAACAGCATGATCCGATGACTTACTTAGCTTACGCCTTATCTAAAGCCCAAGAGGGTGAACTAATAGCCGTACAGTTAGTACTGTCGCCAACTTCCAGGAAAACTGCTAATAAGATCCGCAGCCAGCTGTTGCCAGGTAGTGAAGGCAGCTCTAGTCATGAGTGGTGGCACTATCCCTTCATTATCCTGTGGGGCCTGGTTAAAATGGCTTTTAACATCTTTGGGGCAATCTTAGAGATGTTCGGTGACGAATTTTCGGGGATAAGAACAAGCTATAAATCTGAATCAAACTACCGGTATAACCAACAAGCTAGGTATCAAGCTAATCCCAAGATTACACAGGCCATTCAGGATAAACTGGCTGAACAATTATTTAACGTAGATATTAGAGCTTTAATCGTCGGGCCGGACTGTGACAAGCGGGCCCAAGGGCTAATTAACGCACTGTATATGTTCCGAGTGCCAGGTTACCAAGGGCTTCATGTCAGGAGGAACCGATTGTTTCGGGATCGTAGAGAGCAGCATAAGTTAAACTCTTTCCAAAAGCGTTTACCGGCTATGCTAACCCGTAATTCATCGATTCTAGGAGCTTCTGAAGTAGCAGCTCTGTATCACTTCCCTTATGGAGAGCATATCCAGACCGAAGACATGGTAAGCTCAATCACCAAGACTATGCCAGCCCCGCTGGCTATGAAGCGACGTAGCGATGCCGGAGATTATGACGTTATGCTTGGGTTAAACAAACACCATGGCAGTAATACGGTAATTGGCTTAACGGCCAAAGAACGAGAAAAGCACGTTTACCTGATTGGCGGTACCGGCAACGGTAAGACTACCATGTTGGAATATGCACTGCTGCAAGACATTAATAACGGCAAAGGCGTAGCTTTTATTGATCCGCATGGTGATGCGGCTCAGAAGCTACTCCGCCACATCCCAAAGTCCCGTATTAACGATGTGGTGTACTTAAACCCACTGGATATTAAGTATCCGATGGGGTTGAACCTGTTAGAGCTACCCGAAGGGCTTGACGAGGATGAGTTGGCCCTGGAAAAGGAACGAGTAACTGAAGCGGCCATATCGGTACTTAGAAAAGTCTTTGCTGATGATGATGCTAATGCCCATAGAATTGAAGCTATATTTCGTAATGTTATCCTGACTGCTTATACGGTTGAAGGAGCTACCTTGTTTACGGTTCTAAAGCTGCTTAGAAATAGTGATTATAGGAACAGTGTTATTAGCAAGCTCGATGATGACTACCTAAAAGACTTCTGGCGGGAAGAGTTTGGAAAAGCCGGCAATATGCAGCGGGTCAGTATGAGTAAAGGCTTAACTCATAGGATAGATCGGTTTAGAAGCTCTGCGCCGGTTTATAGGATGATGAGCCAAAGTAAGTCAACCATTAGCTTTGAGGATATTATTGATTCCGGCAAGATCTTAATCTGCAACTTTACTACCGATATGGGTGAGGATACCTCGACACTATTTGGTACTACCGTGCTGGCTAAACTGAAGATAGCCGCTGAGCGAAGATCAAAGCAACCAGCAGAAGAGCGCCGGCCGTTTTATGTCTATGTTGACGAGTTTCAGAACTTTGCTACCACACCATTTGTAAAGATGCTATCTGCTAGCAGGAAATACAAACTATTCTTAACCATCGCCGAGCAATCTACCGCCCAGCAAGAAGAACAACGGCTAACCGAGGCCATTCTAGCTAACGTAAGTACTATTGTCTGCTTCGGTTTGGGCAGTACGGCTGATGCTAGGCTACTTGAGGACAAGTTTGAACCATGGATAGAGCGTCGCAATTTACTTAACCAGCAAGCATATAGCTTTTACATACGAGTTAAGGCGGAAGAGCCGATGGAGCCGGTATCCGGTGAAACGATCGTCGTATCAAATGAACAAGGCAGCGAGGAACGAGCAGATGAAGTGATTGAAGCCTCAAGGAAAGATTATGCGACTGAATATGTGAAGCCAAAAGCTAAGGCAGTGTCGGGCCAGGCTAATGATGAGAACATATCAAAGGGACAACTAAAACCGGCGAGGGTGGTTAATCAGGGGTCTCTGAAGCATAAACGAGCCCAAAATGTCGTTTCTACTTAGAATAATCTACCAATCTCAACAGCGACTTAATGCTGAGGCGTTTGGTCAGTAACCACACACTCAAACCTTGGATTATTAAAAGTCTCTTATAATTAAATGACTTTTTTTACAACCTGGCCATAACTTACCTTACCAATTAAAATGGATAGGTTTTTGACTTTATTAAAATTCAACCACAACTGCATCTAATTATCAGACAGAAGGCGTTTTACTTTCCCTCTTATATTGTCCCGAATAGCTACCATACGCGTTCTGGCCTCGACAGTAAGTAACGAGGTATGCATTACGGCGTTTCTTATAGGAGTAAATTGTTTTTCGTCTTGGTGTAGCGCATCTGCATCACCTCTTCCTGTTGGTTCCGCTATATCAATTAGTGGCTCCATATCTAAGTAGAATAAGTCATTGTCGTCTGTACGGATATCAATAGCAAGGTTTCCCTGCCGCTTTTTATCAGTTTCACTCCTCCTGCGTTTGGCTATTTGATCAAGGTCGTTTTGCTTCCCAATCGTAAAACCTTTGTGACCAATGTACTTCCTCACTAAATTTTCTGATACAAAACAATCAGCGTAAGCAGTAACATTAAACTCTGCATCACTAGATGATTCTTTGGCCCATTCATCAATCTTCCCCTGGGTTTCGTCAGGTAGCTCTTTTTTAAAGTCTTCCACTGTTTCGTTAAATAATTTAGCAGAAGCTCTATCACGTCTAGACTTCCGAGCTGTATTATCGTCATCACCATCTTGTTTATTTTTTAGACGCCATGCGTCCCATTCGTCATATATTCCGTTTTTATCTGTAAGTACACCGTTCAATAGACGTAGTAAATCCCTAAACAATTCATCATCCGCCAGTACACCTTCACGACTACTTGTAAATCTATCCTCACTATTACCATCATCAAGAGCGTTGTAATGTATTTGGCCATAAACGTAACTTTCAGGAATCCTGGCACTTGGAATATGCTTGATAATATTACTTTCCCTCAATCGTCCGTTAACAAAAAGATCAACACCAACTTTCTCTCCACCTGTTCCAAATATTTTCAATTGGCTAGGTCTATTCACTGATGCTATAAACCCGCTAACGTTTGGTATTTGCAGTAACTGTTTTTGTTCGATAACCACAGTTTTAAGAGCATCTATATAAGGATCTTCGTTAAAGTTTAGCTCCCATAAAAATTGAGTATTATCTCTAAGTTCCTTTAAGTCCTCGTACGTTATTTGTTGATTGTTAAGGTATATCGTGAAGTTTTTATCTACAAGTGAAAAACGAAAATACAGTGCAATGGCTTTACGTAAGTATTCAACAGTATTTGACACCCCATCTTTCAGACCACTAAAATAAAGAATTGTACCTTTGTCGTGATTTTTTGTATACCCTTTAATGCTTGACAGATCAAGTCTGCCAAGTTGGTACTCTTGTGTTGCTCTGTCCCTATCAATGGCTTCATCTAGTTGGCTATTATCAATTACTCCACCTACATATTCAGCACTGCTAACTTTTGTAGCAATGATAACTACACTGGAACATGAAAGGAGTGCTAGTTTGCCTATACCTTTGCGCCCAATAAATGGCCGATTACCAGGTGATACACTGGAGCCAGTTTCATCTCTTTTGGAGTAACCTACTTTAAGGAATTTATCCTGAAAGTCACTTGATGTCATTCCGTTACCATCGTCTTTAATAATCAGGGTTGAATTTACTAAATCGACATCAATCCAAACATGTTCGGCGTCTGCATCCCAAGCATTTGATATTGCTTCTCCTAAAACGGTTATAAAATTTCGGTACAAGTTACGCCCAAGATGATTTAGTACACTAAGTGAAAAATCGAAATGGAATTGTTCGTCAGGCTGCGCCATAAAGATGTTCCTTGATCGTATTACCGAGCACTTCGCCTAGTCTTGGCGGTACTGCATTCCCAATATGACGAGCAACTGTCGCGATAGCCATACCGGTACCAAAATCATAATGCTTGGGGAAAGTTTGTATTATTGCACCTTCGCGGATACTTAGCGCCCGATCTTGTTCCGGATGACCAAAACGACCAGAACCAAAATTGAAAAACTGGGTTGTTATGGTTGGCGACACATCATTCCAGCTCATGCGCCCATAGACGGCTGTATATGTGGCGCCGCTTGCTTTACGATAGCAATTTGGCAAAAGGCTCGGCTCCCAATCCCGCCAGGTTCCTTTTGGTTTGGATTGTTTGATGCGCACGAGGTTCAAATCTGACAAGTTCTTTGAGCGATGAAGGGGATCTTCAGGGCTAATTTCTCCTGCACCAATCTGTGGTAAATCACGAATTACCTCTCCAACAGTTATGTATTTACCCTTCATATGAGTCTTCTTCGGTACTTTTATCTCACCAATTCTAGACCCAATAAGCACTAGTCGACTCCGATTTTGGGGTACACCGTATTCGGGAAGGTACAGCACATCATAATCTAAAATGTAACCTAGCTTTTCTAGTTCACTGATAAAATCACTAAAAACTTGGGTTTTTACCAGTCCGCGTACATTCTCAATTGAAACCACATCTGGATCAATAATTCTCACTGCTTTAATAAAATAGTTAATAAGTGTCCAGCGTTTATCTTTTTCTTTCTTCTTTACGTTGACCTTGAATGTGTTAGACGAAAACGGTTGGCAAGGAGCACATCCAACAAGTACCCTAACGCTATCTTTTGAAAACAAATCTTTCATATTGTTGAAATCATAATCCGACACATCGGCTTCGATAAATTTTGAGTTTGTGTTAGTTTCGTATGCGTATTGGCAAGTTTTATCATTGTCCAAGCCGGCAATTACATCAATACCTGCCTGCCTAAGACCATATGTTAAACCACCGATTCCGCAGAACAGATCAATAGCCTCTATCTTTTTCATCTTACCCATAATTGTACAATAGGCAGTCATGTTAGGTACATTCCAAAGGCTTTTTTACACGCAAGACCAACCTAGCAATATAAAGCCACGAAGTTTTTTATCTTAATAACTAATTTAGGGGTGTTCTTACTTATTTTGAACCATCGTGGCTTTTTTTAATATCAGCTAAACTTCTTCAGCATCTTTACGCATTTTATCGAATATTTCAAAACCTTTTT
>JBEKIY010000023.1:0-9205 GCA_050011495.1 Saccharimonadales bacterium (SeqCode)
CATAGCTCAGTTGGTTAGAGCACCTGCCTTTTAAGCAGGGTGTCGCGGGTTCGAGTCCCGCTGGGCCCTCCATTTTAAGACCTCCATTGGGAGGTTTTTTGGTATCATGTAGGAATGAAGAAAAAATTAAAAATTCACTTTGTCTGTCGTGGCAACGTCTATCGTGGCCGTCTAGCTGAAACTTACTTAAGATCTAAAAAGTTGCCAGATATAGAAATTTCTTCAAGTGGAATCGAAGCTAATAAAGTTAGCGCTTCTGATATTCAAATACTACCAATTTTGATTGCTAATCAGCTTGGTCTTAATACATGGCAAGACTTTTCGTGCCAACAAACCACTCAAGAGTTACTAGACTCAGCAGATATGGTGATTTTTATGAATGACGATATAGCTAAAGATACTGCTGCGAGATTAAGCTACATTCCAGAGAAAGCTGAAATTTGGGATATTATTAATCTCGATGAAGCAATGTTGATAAGTAACGTGACAAGCACCAATAAAGGAGCAGTTGATAATTTAATCCTAAAAACTGTAGAGAGAATTCATGTTAAAGTCGATAGACTTATACATGACATTGTAGATTCGGGAATAGTAGACGTAGTAGATGATAATAATGATCCATTAGGCTATGCCATCCCACTAGCTTGGACAGACAGAAAAGGACTTAGACATCGTTCCTGTCACGGTGTTTTAATAACTTATGATAATAAAATAATTACCGAAAAACGTAGCCATAAAATAGTATTTTCACCGGATTTACTTGATATTTCATTCGGAGGCGGTATAGATAGTGGCGAAACACCCCGCCAGGCTTTAGCTCGTGAAGCCAAAGAAGAATTAGGGTTAGATATTAATGGGGCAAGGATTATAGATCTAGGGATAAGCAAAATTGACAATGATTACCCTAGTCGAAAACTATATCCAAGAACTTTTTTATATAGTTTCCTGATTCAATTACCTAATCAAAAACTTAATTTTTTACTGCAACGCTCAGAAGTGGCTAATGTTTACTTATTAACTCTCCCACAATTAATTAAACTGGTAAAATACCACCAACTAATTCATTTTGGCCGACTCAGTACCTCGTATGCTTATTACAGGGAAATCGTATCCAAGGTTAGAGAATATATCGATCCCCAATAAGTTACTTAAGATCTAGCAACTTATATTTATAGTAATTTTCGCCAATAATATATCTCCAGCGCTGCAATTCGTCTATCAATGTGTGTAACTTACTTGATCGCTGGGCCTCTACAACCATAAGCATTGCTAAGGTTTTTTCTTAACCACGAAAACCATATAAGCAATAAGTGAAATAAGAAAAGCAAACGTTAATAAATATTCAATAATCTCAAAAGTTAACAATTTTGTATGACTATCATCATGATTCAAGCATTGAGCTGTCTGACATCTATAAATACCAAAAACTGATATGATTTCTAGAATCCCCAAAACTACCGTAAGAACAAAAGAGCTAACCATAGTTGTTAATAATTTTTTCCTATTTATCTTCATATTTGAATCATATCATAGCTGTTGGACTTAAATTCGGTTGCAACAGCGTTACATAAGACCCCATAACTAAAATAATAATACCAGCGATTTTATTTGAACTGTTTTCATTGATATATACAATCCTCTTGTGCTTGGAATACATATTTTAAATAGGTATGATGATCGCAATGACGAGATATGAAGTATATGATCATGCAGGGCAAATTCCGTTAAACGAATGGCATAGTTCAGGAATAGAGGTACCAGTATTTGACAAAGATAACACTCTTACTTCTTTTCATGATTCCCAATTTATTGATGAGGTTATCAAGGGGTTAATAGCCAATGGTTTGCCTGATCTATTCCCTATTATTGCATTGGTTTCAAACAGTAATAATCCTAAGTATATGCAGGGTGTTGGGTCCGACCTAGGCAAAAGGCTTGGAGGGGTGGACGTCCTAACGGTCTGTCAGAGCGATGGTTACCCCAGTAAGCCTAACCCAGCAATGGGTCTTAGGGTGGCGAAACTTCTGGGCGCTCACACCCATGAATTAGGTATTATTGGTGATAGAAGACTTATTGATGTTAGGTTTGGCACGAGATTAGGTGCCGGCAGAATAGCGCTTTGTCACAAGGTAGGATATGGAGATGCTTGCGGTGTACCTACACTTAGAAGGATAGAAAGTGTTTTGGTTGGGGTGGAGTGTGTATTGGGGATTGCAGGAGACCACTCATTGATGAGTGAGAAGTAGTCACTCCCGTACCATATATAAAAAAACTACCTTTTAGGCGGTGTTTTAGTTTATAGGTAACTTACTTATTAGCATTCAAATTACTTATGGTTTATAGATATCAAAGGAGGTTTTTTAATATGATATGCTGGCTTTATGGAAATTGGTCGAGGAGCACAATACAAAGTAATCGACACGCCCGATGGTCGAGTTAAGAAAATTCCACTTTCTATAGAAGAATCTCAAGCAGTTATTGCTAGTTGGCACGGGACTAATCGGGCGCCGAAGTCAAAGTTGCCAATAAATTACATAGAATTGACTAAAAGAGCGTGCCGTAAGATAAAAAGACTAATAAAAGATTACCCTGGTATTGCTTATACCTTTGGGAATCCAATCTTTGAAGGTGAAGGTGTCTACACTCAAGATAAAGTACCGACTTTAGGTGAAGTTTTAAACAAAAGTTCTATAGCAGAGAGCAAGCTGTTAATTGATCTCTATATAGAACTTATTATATTCCATTGGAGGTATGGCATTTCAGACGTAGTTTATAACTTTACAGTTAATAATGGGGTTGATAACGATGGTCGAGTCATCCTGTTAGATTTCGGCGAGTTGACTAGCAGTGAAGCAAAAACAAGGTCACAAATTACTAAAAAAAGATGGTTGCACGCGTTCTCATATAATCAAGAAATTCCAGAAACATTAAAGAAATATTATATAAATAGCATGCACAAAAGGTTGACCACCCAATTATTGTCAGAAAACTGGGCTACTGCGCTTAACATTCCTAAAAATTTTTGAATTGAACCGTATCGAAATCAAGTCAGTTATGCACTTCAGTTGCAACAACGTGACATAATTACTCAATTTTTGAAAATCAATTATACATCAAACAGCAGGGGTAGCGCCCGGAACATCGTTGCGAGTGTAGCCAGCAATGATTTCTTTAACCATGTCTGCAATTTCTTTCGGTTCGTGTTCGCTCTTAACGATATATTTAACCGCACCCTTAGACAGAGCCGTTTCAGCATCTTGTTGTCCCGCCAAGTTTGTCAACATAATTACCGGGATATGTTTAGTGGCTGGGTCAGCTTTTAATCTTTCAAGTACTTGTAGTCCATTCATTTTTGGCATCATGACATCAAGCATGATAATGGTAGGGTTAGCATAAGGTATTTTAACTAGGGCGTCTTCACCGTCAGCAGCGGTTTCTACCTCATATTTTTCAAAAGTAAATATTTTTTGATACATCCGCAGCATTAGCGGATCATCTTCAACAATAAACACCTTAGGCATATCCGTAATTATAAGCTTTAATAAACGTTCAAGCAACGAAATATTTTATTAGGCAATGCGGGAATATAATTAATTTTTGTCCCAGCAGGATGAAATTCTTTAGCTAAAAGGATTAACTAGTTATTTAAGCGACGGCTAATTGAAACTAACTGGGTGGGGGTGGCTACTGGCAAAGTAAAGCTAAAAGTACTGCCTTTATTAGGTTCAGAATATTCTAGGGCGATATGTCCACCCATGTTTTCAATGATCATCTTAGATATATATAAGCCTAGTCCCGTACCACGAGTAGTATCACGAGTTAACAAGCTGCTGCTAGCCTGCTGAAATTTATGAAAGAGCAGTTGTTGAGAGTCGCTTGACATACCGCGGCCGGTGTCAGTTACCAGAACTTTTATGTAATCTTTGGTATCACTTAACTTGGCACTGATAGAAATGCCGCCCTCTTCAGTAAACTTACTGGCATTGCCCACTAGGTTATAGACTACTTGTTTAAGCCGGTTTTCGTCAGCCCAGACAAGTGGCAGCGAACCGAGCGTCAGTTTATCAACTTTTAGATAGATTTTTTTCTCAGTCAATACCGCCCGCATTTCGTAGGCTACATTTTCTATTATTTTTTCAACTGAAACTGGAGTATAAGCAAACTTCACCTTTCCTTGCTCTAATCGAGAAACATCCAAAAAATCGTTAACAATCGCAATTAGCCGGACTGAACTGCTGTGAATGTCTTCTATCATTTCTTTTAATTGCGGATCATCGAGTATCTGCTGGTAGTAGCTAAGAATCATACTGCTATTGCCACGAATACCGGTTAATGGTGTTCGTAATTCGTGAGAGGCAATCGAGAAGAACTCATCCTTCGATCGTTCCATTATTTTTGATTCAGTAATATCGCTGAACAGAATGACAGTGCCAATTATAGTATTGCTATGAATTCTAATTGGCGCGCCATAGATACTTAAGATCCGATTTTCATAGGTTATCTCACTGATATTAAAATATTTACCGGTATACTGACATTTCTCTATGGCTTTATTTAAATCAAAATTATACTTTAAAAGTTTATTCTCAATTGTGTCTAAAGTAACTTCTGTCTGGACTTCAGAAGTTGTTTCGGAAACCTTGTAAATACCAAACATATGTTGCAGCATCGTGTTATAAGAAATTGTTTGGTTATCATGGAAAGTCATTAATAGACCAACGTCAAGACTATTAATGGCAGATTGAAGCCGCGCATGTTCTTCATTAAACTGATGGGTACGTTCTTTGACTTTTATCTCAATTAAAGTTTGACTCTGAGCAATGGCGGTAATATCAGTTAAGACCATAAGATAACCATCAGTTTGTAAGCCAACATTAATTTTTGAAATTGACAACTTAGTTGTTATTGAATTCCCGGCAGTAGTTAAAATATTAATCGAATCAATCGCATAAGAGTCCTGGTGGGTAAGTGGTTCCAGCAACTTTTTTTGTAATTGTTCTGGCGTCCACTTATCGGCAAATAAATCAAATAGTTTACGATTTATTAATTCTTTAGTGGAATAACCCAACATTCGCTCCGCGCCTGCATTAGCATAACTTAAATACATTTCTGGAGTAACGCCAATAACTGCCTCACTAATTGTGTCCAGAATTTGGGCGGCAATAAGACTAGGAGTAAATCGGAAAAGTTGATGTTTTATAATGCCATAGCTGATAATAACCCCTGTCACAGCCAGTAACGTAACGGCTAAAGTTGGGACAACATTAATGTTAAGTGTCGCTAATAACCCATCAGTTACGCCACCGCCAATCAGCGGAATGATCAAAGCAATAATGTAAAGCTTGGTTTGGAGGCGCAACGAAGGCTCGATTGTTTGTCGGTAAAACTTGATAAGAAGCAGAATCGAGATTAATGACAGAATAAAAACCCATGTGGCAATAACTATATAAAGTGATCCAGTTTTAGCAACAAATCCCCATGCTGTAGATTGGACTGAACTGACTCGGTAGACTTTAATCAAATTGGTTAGTGTATCGGTAAATACAAATAAAGCAGCCGCCGGGATGAGCATCGGGAGCACGAAAGAACTTAAAAAATGTTTTGATCTGATGTAAGTTAGGACAAACATATACAGGGCGACCGGGAAAAAAACCGACCCAAAAGATGTGAAGTGATCCCAAAATAAAGCAGTAGCCGGAGTAGCACTTAATCGCACCATTGTTTCAGCCAATGCCCATGCTGAAATACTCATTAAAAATACTGAGAACCATTTCAATACATCTGTCCGTTCCTTAAGACGGGCGATCAAAATAAAAGCAATAGTATTAGCAGCAAAAGCGCCAAATGATAAAATTGCATAAAAATTGAAACGTAGATCAAGGGTAACGGACCTATTATTTGTCGCTAAACCGACAACTAAAATCAATATAAATAATGTTGCTACAGTTGTAATTATGAAATTAAAATATCGAGAAACTTTGTCTTCGCTAGTATTTGCAGATATGGGTTGAGATGTAATATCGGGTTGCATAACTTTTTTAGATAAACCAGCTAGTCCTTTTCATTTAATCAAGCTGTTTAGCTATCCGTTTAGATATGATATAGGCCGGGAAAGTCGTTAGTATTAATAAAACAGCAGTTACTAAAAAGGTAAGTTCGACCGCATGCCCGGCAGTTTGGAGAATCGAGGTTTGAGGAACACCAATGAACAGCATGCCGATAACATTGTTATTTACATCTTTAAGGGGAGAAAAGACGGTCAAAAATTGACGATTCAAAATATTGGCAGTACCAGCAAAATCCTGGCCATTTTTAAGTACAGCATTAAGAATTGAGGAGTTAGTCTCCGAAACTCCGGTCATTCGTGTTATGCCATCTGATGCCACAAAAGTTGTCGCCGACACTACGTTCCCGGCATAGACCGCGCTTTCCAGTCCGGTAGCTTGTTTGATGCCATCTACGAAAGCACTGTCGATTGTTAGGCCGACAGTTACCGTGCCGATAACTTGATTGTTTGATCCCATAATTGGCGTGATTGAGTTGATATAAATCACCGGCGCCAGCACTCCATTTTGGGTATTAATACTGGAGCTGGACTGACCAATAAGCGCCCGGCGCACTAAAGCATTTGAAGATAATGAATCCCCATAATCTGCCGGATCCTGACCACGCAGCAGTACTTGAGCGTCAGCGGTAGTAATAATCAGCGACGACACATTGTATTTACTAAGGAATGTACTGGTTAGATTAGCCAGCGTTGAATTACTTTTAATAAGTACAGCATTAACTATATTGGGATTCTCGGCTATAACATTGGCATCGGCCAAGGTTTCGGCCTTCTTGGCATTTATAGCATAACCCAGGACGTTATTGGCGGTCTGAAGATTACTGATTGACTCATTCTGGACCTTATTAACCAGCAGAAATGTAAAACTGATGGTTGTTATCAAAAATATTCCTAAGGTTAACATCGTGAAAACCATAAATAATTGCGTAAAAAATCGCTTCGTTAAATATCGCCAGACCCACCAGCCTAAAATGGCAGAACTAATAAACAATAATACTTGCGTAGTAACCCATAACGGACTGTATGAAACAACTAGCTTGGCTATATTCGGATTAGTAGAATTATTCCAAAGACTGGCTAGAGATAATACCTCGTAACCTGTTAAAAACAAAAAGGCATAGGCAATTGGTTTTAAATGGCGTTCTAACCCGGCAGTTGCTCGTCGCCAGTAAAGAACGGCAATTGTTAAGGCGCCGACTGGCAGTATCAAATGCGAAGTGTTAGCCAGACCACTTAAGCCGACGGCTGCTACTTTCTTAGTATTTGCCTCGGGAGCTGGAGTAGAAGTATCTTTTTTTGGGCTATTATCACTAAATTCGGTAGCATCCAGACCGGTTAATTTCGGTTTTTTCTGCACAGGGTCAACTACCCGGCCAATAATTATTAACACATAACCTACGCCACTTAAAATCAGAGTAATAGTTGACGATACAGATCCCAGCAAGGATTTACCCAAGACCGATTGCTCAACGATTGTGCCGGCCAGTAAAAACGATAAAGCCAGCAATAAAAAGCCGCCACATTTAACGAGTTCTTTATTTTTATGACTGGTTGTCCAAGCGTCAAAATATAGCCAAAAAACAGCAAAAAAAACTAAGGCTGCGAATAAGCAGATGGCAAAATGAATATCCTGGTCGAAAAATTGCGTTGGTAACATATTACCCAATTCTAGTTACGACAGACCGGATTAATATAACCTGACTCATCCTTATCATACCGTAAGCGCTATCCTTTCTACAACGCATTTGTTTATAGCCCCAATAGATCATTAAGCATCTGCTGTTCACTCATAACGCCAACTACCACTTGTCGAACAATCCCGTTCCGGTCAATGAAATAATTCATCGGTAAACTTTGAATGTTATAACTGGTACTCAACGTACTGTTCGGGTCAAGTAACCATTTTAAATTTACATCGGCGATTGAAGTGTATGCTTGGATAACGCCACTGTTTTCCTGAAGGGCGACGGGGATAATGTTTAAATTGGGGTTGGCTTGTAAATTACTTAAGGCTGAGAGTTCTTCAATAGTAGTTGGCGCCCAAGTGGAATTAAAACTAAGTAAAGTTGGACGGCCAAGTAAAGCCGTCGGGTTAATCGTATTTCCAGTAGTATCAGTCAAATTAAAATCAGGTGCCGGCTGGCCAACAAGACTATTTTGGACAATGCTTTTAGGTGTTGAATTTGGCGTCAAGATGTGTTGAATCGAAAATGTTGGCAACGACAAGAAAAGCGGACCAATATGTAAACCGTGTCGCGGGTTAAGCTTTAAATCAGTTGATAACGGTGTCGGTTGTTTAATAGTAAAGATACTACTGATAAGTTTATGATAGCCGGGGGCGGTAGCTTGTAGATAATACTTACCAGCCGGTAAGAACATACTGAAATCGCCGGTTTTATTAGTCGTTTGCGGATTTTGTTGACCGAAAGCTGCGGCATCCCATATCTCCCAAGTTTGGGCCGAAGGTTCGTAGTAGTATGCGGTTACGGAGCTGACAATTGGTTTACCGGTAACACTGTTAAGTGTTTGCCCGGGTTCGGATACGAAGACACTGGTCAATGTTCGGCTGGACTGGTTGCCAGCTCCATCTAAGGAATTAACAGTTAATGAATAAATGCCTGGTTTAACGAATCCCATCATACCTGACCACAACCCAGAATTAGACGAGGGAGTTAAAATAAATGTTTGATTATAAGTTTTGGTACCAGCTTTTGAATTAGTAGTCATGCTGGCATTAAGCGAAACATTTGTCGGTGCACCGATGGTACTAAGCGTAATTTTTTCGTTAACACCGGCTTGGGCCTGGATAGTACCGTTAGCACTTGGTTGTAATACTTGAGGGCCAACGCTGACAATATTGCCACCGACTAATGGCGGTAAGCTATCAATAAAAAGCGTTTGCGGGGCAGTGGTCGTCGTATTGCCGCTAGAATCGGTTGCCCGAATTACTATTACATAGTTGCCATCCAGCGGCAGCAATGGCGTAAAAGCGAAAGTTACTTTGGGTTGACCGGCTGTCGTCAGAATATCCACTGGCAACCAATTTTGGCCACCGTCAGTAGAGTAATCAACTTTGGCTACAGCGACATTATCTGAAGCTGTACCAGTAAGTGTCGGGACTGCCATATATGCCTTAGC
>JBEKIY010000024.1:0-9163 GCA_050011495.1 Saccharimonadales bacterium (SeqCode)
AAATAGCTAATGGAGCGATTCCTGACCACCGGTCTTTTAGCGTGGCATTAACTAGTTTTGAAGTATTAACTAAAGACGCAATGGAAGCCGGGGTAATTGATGGCAGTTTTGTTTATGGATCAGTCGCGCTCGGGGTAGTGAACCGCCGTAGTGATTTTGATAGTTTTATTGCACTGTCCTATGGCTCCCAGGCCAGTTATATATTAGTCAAAGATATCTATGCCGCGATTAACAGCCGGGCGCCAACCGTACCACTATCGCCGATGGTTTATTCAAAGCAAGCCTTAAGTGGGGCTCACCACGACATTGATCGGTTTTTCGGTCAACACTTAAATGGTAATTTCCGGATAGTCTTTGGTAAAGACCCGGCTAGTTATATGCGTTATGGCCAGCAACCGGCTGGCGATATCTTGGCGAATTACTTAGCTCATAAGAAACGGTCTCTAATAAATGCTTATATCTCACCAGAACCAATGGACTACCACGACGGCTGCGGCCTACAAAGAATGTTAGAATTACCGGCCGCGGTTGGACGGAAAGCTGTCCAGGCCCTGATTGAAGTCGGTGAGTTTAATGGGACATTGGATAATAGCGCTGATCGTTACGCTGTAATCCATGCCGCCAGAAAAATAATGGCCGAGGAATTGATTGAATCCAGATTTGATGAACTAGTCCGGTGTAATACTGATTACGACGATATTTTAGAAGCAACGTTGAACGATGAACTGTCTAAGAGTCAATACGAATCGGAAATTGTTGGTTTAATGGATAAATTACCAATGGCTGTTAAGTGGTTAAGTTCGGTTGAACAGTCCTTTTTACCCAGATTGCCTAGGTCAAGCAGTCAATAAATTACGTATTTTGTGTATGGTTATTTAAAGATAGCCAGAGATCATTAATAGCAATATACTCAACTAGAAAATTTAGCTCTTTGGGTAATTTATCGGATATAAATTCAGTTAAGATGTAAACTTTCTTGTTATTGAAATACTGAGCACAGGCGATTTCTTTCATGGCGCCCCAGGAATAGCCGACACAAACAAATACGTCACATTGCCGGTTAAATTCATCGGCCTGTCTATCCCAGGTTTGGCAGGAGATGACCTCGCCTAATTTAGTATTTAAGTAGTCCTCATGATCTGGTTCATCGGTTGGGATGACTAGCCAAACTTTTTTGCCGTCATATTGCTGGTATTTATCGGCAAAGTACTCCAACAAAGAGTTGCTGTCAGGGGTCAGTACGATGTCATTACCGGTTTTGGCGACAATTTCCGCAACCTTAGCCAGTAGTTCTTGGTGTTTAGCCAGTTTTTCCTCGGCAGCTTTATTGGGTCCGATAATACCTATGCGCATGATCTTATTATAGCTGATATACATTCCTATATTTAAAATAGTTGAATATATTACATAATTATTTCCAGAATTCGCTTATACTTAGCCAATCTTAAATTAGAGAGGAGGGTATAGTGAGAGGATTTAGAAAAATAAGCCCGCTGTTTCGGGCTATAGGGGTAATTAGTGCAGTCACGGCCGTGGTAACAGGGATAACATTTGCTCAGCTAAGTGGTTCAGCAACGTTAACTGGTACGTCTATAGATTCAGCCAGCGGTGGGCTTAATATATGGAACGGCACTACTTATGCGTCAACAGCTCCCGGCTTTGCGATCACCGGTCTAATCCCGGGGACCGGTGTGACAGAAAATGTTTATTTACAAAATAGCGGCGGAGTGCCGGAAGCAATTACAGCAACTATCCCAACTACGCCCACTAGTTCTGGTTTTAGCGGTTGGCAAAACGCTATAGTTAATATAACTGCTGAGAATACTTCCTGTAGCGATCCTTCGGGATTTGTCCAGAATACAGCCAATGCTACTAGTAGTGGTAGCCCGTATACTGTTAATACAGATATAGAAGATTTGATGTCAGGTGAAGTGACATTGCCTTGTATTATGAAAGCCGGAGATGCTGGTAATAGCGGCGTGACGGGAACATCTGGAAACTATGATTTTCATTTTGACATCGCTCCAACTTCTATAACAGGAAGCGGTCCGGCCAGCATTGGCCCATTCAACCTAGACTTTACCGGCACACAAGTTCTCTAGTTAATATAGATTAATTTTTAAATGTTTTGGCGTTATGTTAAGTTAGTCCTGAAAACCGCTGGGCTCCTGCTGATGGTGGGAGCCTGCGGTTTAGTAATTATCACCAGGTTTAATGGCGATAAGTTCTTGAGCATCCAAAGCAACAGCATGGTGCCGACATTTAGCCGCGGCGCATTAGTGATAGTAAAACCGGTACCCTCCAGCCAACTAGTGGTGGGCGATATCATTAATTATATTGACCCCAGTAATCATCAAATTACTTTAACGCACCGCATCGTCCAATTGCCCGGCACTCCAAACAATCATAAATTCGTGACTAAAGGTGACGCTAATAAATCGACAGATCCGCCAATTAATCCAGCGGCCATTATTGGTCAAGAAAAATTGGCTATTCCGGACTTAGGTTACCTAACTAATTTCATCAGCCAGCCAATCGGTTTAATCTTGCTTATTTACCTGCCGGCATTAGTTATTATCGGAGAAGAGATTCTGCGACTGACAGCTTATTACCGGGGGCTACAACCATATGTGGCTTTTGGCTACTCACCAAGATGTTTTACTACTCCTAAAAACCATCGTTGGCTAACGAAAGCTAGTTTAGTAACCTTATTGGCCGTAATAACGTCGGGTTTTTTCGTAGTCCCAGCTCAGGCCGCTCTGCAAGGCCAGGCCACGTTAACCAATATTACGATCAGTACGGCAGTTGTCAAACCGCCGCCCACAATTACGACTACCTGTGATAACAATACCGATATTAATATTAGTAATAGCTCTAGCCAGTCCGGTAATACCGGCAACGTTGACGGTTCGGATAATACCGTTGGCGGGTCAATTACCAGTGGAAACGTAAATAGTTCTGACTCAACAACGGACAATATTGATATTAATAATTGCTAAACCCTAAATATAGCGATATTTTGTTCTATCGATCGGGCCTCGACTAGACCGGGTTGGATAATATCCTGGACATCAACGAGCAAGGCAGCTAATTCATCGGCAGTTAATTCTTGGTGGTTTTGGCGATCAAAGGCACCGTTATCGCCAACAGATAACCAAAATTGGGAATCTTCTTGCAAATAATGTACTTCAAGTTCGTCTTCTGATTCACCCGCATATCTAGGAGTGATAAATAAATCTACTGGATTGTTAACTTCTCTACCAGATTCAAGTATGTCTGGTATTTGGCCTTCTGATTCAATTCTGGATAGGCTGACTTCCCAGCCTTGCCCCAAGTTAACATATGGTGTTTCTAAATTGTCATCGCCCTCAACAGCATGGCGGCCATAACGCTCTAATAAGTCTTTAAGTAATGGGTGCAACACCGACAATATTTCAAATCGTCTATTGATTTCAGCGATGCGTTTGTTTAGATAACTTTCAGTCATGAGAAACTATAATATAACATATTATATTAAATGTAAATTATAACGACTTAACAGATATATTAATTCGTCTTTAAGACTTCTGGGTAAGTGATATTCCTTTCTTGGATAGTAAGCTGTTAGATAGGTAATTTCAGAGTTATTGACAGGACAATATTTCAGCATAATATTAAGAAAAGAATACATTTTTAAAACAAGGGAGAAAATATGGCAAGGCCTATCAAGGACGAACGCGGCATCAGCCGTAAGTTTTTAGTGGGTGGAATTGTTATTGTGCTAATAGTTATCGGCGTTGTGGTTTGGCTCTTAACGAAAAGTAGTTCCAATAATACCAACTCGACTAGTACTAATACGTCAACAACTGTCAACAATAGCGTACTGACTGCCTGTATAAATGCCTATCATGACAGTGAGCTCTGTTCATATGCTGGTAATCTTAATATTTTTGGTACCGCTTGGACATCAACTGGTACCGCTTCCAATTCAAATGGTTCAGCTAATTTTGTTATGGAAAATGATGGTAAAGGTGACAACCAAATTAGCTATACGACAGCTAGTCGACAAGTAAGTGAAATTACGCTTGGCAATAATGAATATGTCCAAATCGGCGCCGGTACAACCTGGATAGAATATCCCGTCGGTAGTGCCAGCATACCCAGTGCGGTACTATCCAATCCGCAGTCTGATTTCAATCTTAGTATTGCCGGTAAAACAGCCAGTGATTACACCTTTACCAAAATCGGTAACGCGGCTTGCGGCAATCAAAGTTGTGTTGAATATAAATTGTTAGTCACAGCCAAGCCAAACTTAACTCAGTATGTTTATTTTAATCCTGCCACTCGTAAGTTAATGAAGTGGGTATACAGCAATTCGGCAACTAACGGTAGCATCAATATCACATTCACTTACGAACCGGTAAATATAACCGTGCCATCGCCAGTACAGCAAGCGACTACTTAAACTATTTGTCTTAGTCACGCTAGTGAATAGTTCATATCTGATATGTTGGCGCTATATACAACTTAGAGTATTTGCATTTTAGATGGTAGATATACCTTAACTTAAGATGGTATTTAGCTATTGCTTATGGTATAATATTGTTAAATGAAAGAGCGATGCTAATACGCACCGTTATTGTATATGATTGAAGACAGCAAAATCCGCAATATTATAATTATTGCCCACGTTGACCATGGTAAAACCACTTTAGTAGATGGTTTATTAAAGCAATCTAAAGCTTTTCGAGATAATCAGGCCGAAATGAGCCAAGATCTAATCATGGATAGTGGCGACCAAGAACGGGAGCGCGGCATAACTATTACTGCCAAGATTACATCAGTTAATCATGATGGTTACCGAATTAATATTATCGATACGCCGGGTCATGCCGATTTTAGCGGCGAGGTGGAGCGAACAATTAATATGGCTGATGGCTGTCTCTTAATTGTGGATGCCCAAGAAGGGCCGATGCCACAGACAAAATATGTACTAAGTAAGGCCTTAGCTAGTGACCTAAAACCGGTGGTTATCATAAATAAAATTGAGAAGCAGGGCGCCCGTTTGGCGCAAGTTAAAGATGAGCTCGATAATTTGTTTCTCGAGCTGGCGGTGCATGAAAGTCAGCTACATTACCCGACCTATTACGCCATTAGCCGCGAGGGTAAAGCTTGGATTTCGCCGCCTGATGATATTAATGCCGAAGCAGATTTATCGGTAATCTTTGAAGCAATTATTAAAGACATTCCGGCCCCCAAAGTAGATATTAATAAACCTTTGCAAATGTTGGTTTCGGCTTTGGCTTGGGACAGTTTTAATGGTAAATATGCTATCGGCCGAATTAATAGCGGCAGTTTGAAGGAAGGGGATATGGTCACGGTCTGCAAAAAGGATCATACCTTCTCCAAAGCTAAAATCGATAAAATATTAATAAGTAACGGGATCGGGAAAGTCCAGATTAAACAAGCGGCGGCTGGTGAAATTGTCCAAATTACCGGTATCTCTAATGTCCAAATTGGTGAGACTATCGCCGATAATCTTAACCCCGAGGCTTTACCAGTAATTGAAGTTGAAGAACCGACTCTTAAAATCTATCTTGGTCCAAACACCAGTCCCTTTAAGGGTCTGGAAGGTGTTTATTCAACTAGCCGCCAAATCGGCCAGCGCTTAGCCCAAGAATTAGAAACTAACGTCGGGTTACGAGTCGAAGAAGCCGGCATTGGCTTTATAGTTAGCGGCCGGGGAGAGCTACATTTAAGCGTTTTAATTGAGTCAATGCGCCGGGAAGGATATGAATTTGAAGTTGGCCGGCCGCAAGTTGTGACTAAGCAGGTAGACGGTCAAACCCACGAACCAATTGAAGAGTTAATAATAGAGGTGCCGGCCGAGTACGTCGGTGCCGCACAAATGGAACTGGGTCAACGTCGGGCTACATTCAAAGAACAATTTGCCAGCGATAAGGGTGTAACTAAATTGGTTTATGAATTGCCGACCAGAACTCTACTTGGACTGCGCAATACTTTAACTACAGCTACTAAAGGTTCGGTGGTGATGAATAATCTTTTGGTAGGTTTTAAACCGTTGAGTAAAGAACTGCCCAAGTTACGTAACGGGGCAATTGTGGCCTTTGAGTCTGGTACCACTACGCCATACGCCCTGGAAATGGCTGAGAGTCGGGGCACTTGTTTTGTTGGTCCAGCCGTCAAGGTTTACGTCGGGCAAGTAGTTGGATTAAATAAACGAAATGATGATTTGGAGATGAATGTCTGTAAAGCTAAACATTTAACTAACATGCGCAGTACATCGAGTGATGGGACTGTCCAACTAACCCCGCCGGTTATTCTTAGTCTAGAAGAATGTCTAGATTTTATTGAAAAAGATGAGCTGCTAGAAGTTACTCCTAAAGCTTTACGCTTGCGAAAGTCGGAGTTAGATCACACTAAGCGCAAACGACTACAGTTGTCTTCGGTTAAATAAACTGAGATTTAGTTAAATCTTATCCTTAAATTAGTTGTTGGGTTATTTATATAGTCCTCTGAATAAGCATTTACATTATTATTAAATAGTTATATAATAATATTAATTCTCAAGGGTGACAAGTTATCCTTGAGTTTTGTTTTTTGACAAAGGAAATTGCTAGAAATCCAGTTGTGCTAAATATTTTTATAAATTCTATAAAGTTACCTAGCACTACTGGATAATCAACCTACTCCAACCAACAGAAAGGCAAAATGAAGTGATTGTAACTATCGTTGATTGTATATTACTAGTCGCAACACTCATCATGATCGTCGTCGCGATAAAGATCGATCCGAAAAGTAAACCTACGGAAAAATGGTCAGATTCAGATGCCCGTGTCGCAGCCCTGATTATCACTCTCGTAGTTTTCGTTTTCTTCGTCATCGCGGCGTTGTGGTCTACATTTAACACTGTCTCCACCAAGAACGTCGGCGTTGAAACATCCTTCGGTGCAATCTCTGGAGAACTGAAACCAGGCATTCACTTTTTGTGGCCATGGGTCCAGGTCACCGAGATGGATGCAGCCATTCAGACTGATTCCTACACCGGCGGAAATTGTTTGAACGTCAGGATAGCTAACCAACAAACAGCTTGCGTTGATGTCAGCGTCCGTTGGCGAATAATCCAAAAGAAAGCCGACTACTTGTTCCAGAACTACCGTACGTTTGACAATGTCCGGGATTCACTGGTTACCCGCGAGTTGACTGCCGCCGTCAACAATCAACTGTCAACGTACAACCCGCTTAACTCCATTTCATTGGGCACACCAAGCACCGGCATCGGTAATCCGTCATTGTCAACAATTGCCAAACGGGTAACTGTTCAGATGAGATCTGAGATCGGTGACGATATCGAAGTGATGAACACCATCATACCGATCATCTCATTCGATGCTCAGACCCAGTCACGGATAAACCAGCTACAACAGCAAATCGCCCTCACGCGAATCGCCGAACAAGAGATCCTGACCAACCAGGCTCAAGCCAGAGCTAACCAAGCCTTGGCCGCTTCGGTCAGTCACAATCCCAATGTACTGGTATCAGAGTGCCTCGGAATTCTAAGCACCATGGTCAAGAACGGTGCCCAAGTACCAGCTGGTTTTTCCTGCTGGCCAGGCAGCAGTGTCGCGGCAGTAATTGCCGGCTCGACAACATCGAGTTCAGGAGTAACTAGCAGTAAGAGCTAGAGAAGTTGAGGTTCCCCGCAGGGCGACTGATTTTTTTGGTCGCCTTGCGGCAACCTCCTTTTCGCCTCCTTTGTCATTGCTCTCAGTAACTGTTAGGTTACTCCGATGAGTCCAAAAGGCCGAAAGAGCAAATTAACAACTAAATTTGTAATAATTAATATTCATACTTCAATACACTAAATGCCTGAATTTTGTTAGACCTGCTCAAACCGCGGTGATTGCACTGAACCGTTGCAATTACTGACTTTAGCTGTCGGCTGCTTTGGTCTAACCAGATATGTTAAAGCAAAAGTAAGAGCTCAAGAGCTAGACCAGCAATAATCCGCTGAGATAGTTAACGCTCAGTTTTAATCTGCTATAGCGTATAATGCACATATGAGCAAATCGCTAATGGCTTTTTTCTTTATTTGTGTAAGCGGTTTTTTAATGGGGCTTTGCGTCTGGGGCGTAGTATCCGGTTTGGTTAATCCGTTACTAGCTGTAATAGTGGTCGGCGGTGAATTCGCGTTAATTTATGTAAATTTAAAAAACCGTGGCAAGCAAATTGTGCTGCCGAAATTTTTAGATAACAAATCACTTATTCCTAAGAAAAAATCAAAGAAGACAGTAAAATAAACTTTACCGTTTGATCTTAGCTACTGTTTGGTAATCCTCTAGATCTATTTACGTAAATGATCTAAGCTGATCAATTAGCGATTCGGCTTGTTTGCGATTTAGGGGTGACGGCGTGCCATGACCGTTATTATATGAATCCGCAAACGGCGCCGCGAATTCATGTCTTTTACCAAAGTTAACAATTGATTCGTAAATTTTACTGTCGATAATTTCAAAATCTATAAAGTGTGGCCACCACCGGGCATAAATGGGGATTTTACCACTTTCAAAAAAAGTCCCTTTATCGCCAGTTAACACCATGTAATAAGGTTCCTTAACTTTAGTTATAAACCAACTGTTAATCATGAATTCTAAATTAGGGTTAGCGGACATGCCCATGCCTTCATTGGCTTTACCCAATATAAAAATGCAGGTATCGCCATTATCGATATTAAAAATGTTTTTTAGCGCTTTATCGTTTTGCTCAAATGCCCAGAATGGATTGGCGGGGAACTGCTTGACCATTTTATAGAAATTTTGGTGGGCTGTACCGCGCAGTAAGACGACCCAATATTGGTTACCGCCTGAGTTTGAGTCGTTAACTTGACTCGATATACTTTCCCTGGTTAGTTTAGTAATGTTTTTAGAAGTCCAATCGTAAAAATCTTCATAATTGATCTTAATATATTCAATTCCGTCCGGCTTAGTTGCTGGTGGATCACTAAATGAAACAACAAAGCCCTGATGCTGCCTAATATAGTTAACTTGATTGGGCTTAGTAAAAGCTTTGGCGACCCATTTAACTTCTACAGGAACAGGGCTAGCTATATCTTTAAAATAGATGGTTAAATCAGCCCGGTAATTACTAACGTCACCTTTTTCGG
>JBEKIY010000025.1:0-9151 GCA_050011495.1 Saccharimonadales bacterium (SeqCode)
TGGCACCCACATCAACTAGATATGAGTTTTCTTTACTTGCTGCAAGTATCAGACTAATTATGTCTTGTTCTGGTAGTTTGGGTCCCTTTGATACTTCTATGATTGTCTTAAGATAATCATCTCTTTCGTCGCTACTCAAATGAATTGTGCGACCGAACATAAGTAATTCTTCATTGACTTCCATATTCAGTACTTATATATACACGATCAATGAGGTCCAAGCAAAAAGTATTCCCGTTAAATAGGCATGAGTGAAATGGTGACCCCGGCGGGATTCGAACCCGCGATCTTCAGGCTGAGAACCTGACATCCTAAACCACTAGACGACAGGGCCATAAACTAAAGCTTTGTCTAATAGTAGAAACTACCATATCTAATAGATAGAGTCCAGTAACTTGGCATATTTTTTATCAGTAGCGTTAAACACAAGCAATAAGTATAATATGATCAGGTAAGGAAAATATATAATGCAAGTAGTCTCAACTATGTGGTACCGAATCTACTATTGGTTTATGTTGAGCGTTTGTTTAGTCTATGCTGGTACTTCAATATATATATCTTACACGCATCATTTGCCAGTCATTAAAGCAGATTATGCTTTAACTTCTACAGCATTAGTTTTTGCTGGGTTACAAATATTCTATAGTTTTTTCATTTACAATATCATTAAGAAAAGAAGTCGAGCTTACGCGACACTATTTGCAACTATAATATTTTCAGTTCTATTAATTTATTGTTTGCATAATTCATCGTCAGTCGTTGGTCAGTGGTTAGTGCTAATTATATGGTTTATTATGGTGGCATTTAACGGGCTTCTTGGTTTAGAGGTTTTAATTGGAACGGTATTTTTTAGTGTTTTATATTTCTTAATTTATAACAATTTTGCGATTACTGGCGCTAGTCATGTATCTATTAAGCTAGTTATCGGCTCAACCCTTATATCGATTGTGGTGTATCAATTATGGCGGATGGAGTATGTCAGTGCACATTCCAAACAACTGAGTATGTTATCGGGAATGGTTAAATCAAAACAAGAACAAGCCGAAACTATTATTCAATCAATATCGGACGGGGTTATTGTTTATGACACAACCGGCAAAATCAACCTGATTAATCCGTCTGCAGCAGCTCTAGTGCAGTGGGCGGTTAAAGACACATTAGGTATTGATATTCATTCGGTTATAAATCTGGCTCGAGAAGATGGTAAGCCATTAGATTCGAAGAATGATATCTTTAACTATGTCCTAAATAGTAAAAAAACTTTTAATCAAACTTTGTTGCTGGTCGGTCGGGAAAATAAGCATACTATGGTTTCATTAGTAATCTCGCCAGTCATTGTCCAAGGTAAAAGCAATGTGGTGGGAGCAGTGGCAGTAATCCGGGATGTTACTCTGCAACATCAAGCCGAGCAACAACGAGCCGACTTTATTAGCACTGCCAGCCATGAAATGCGGACTCCTGTAGCCGCAATTGAAGGGTATTTGGCATTAGCTCTTAATGAAAAGGTAAGTTCGATTGATAGTAAGGCGCGAGACTACTTAGAGAAAGCCCATGAGTCTACCGAACATTTAGGCAAGCTATTTCAAGATTTGCTGACTAGCGCTAAAGCCGAAGATGGACGTCTTAGTAACCATCCGCAAGTTGTCGAACTTGGTAATTTCTTAGAACAATTAGCCGAAAGTTTACGTTTTGCTGCTCAAAAAAAACAGCTGGCTTTAGAATTCTTGTACGGGGCAGACAGTGTCATCGACGCAAGTAAGGCGGTGGGCGGCAACCGATTGGTCAGGCCACTCTATTATGTATATGCCGATCCAGAACGACTAAGTGAAGTTATAACCAATTTATTCGATAATGCCTGCAAGTATACAGATCAAGGCAAAGTATCTATCGGTTTAACGGGAGATAAAAGTGTGGTCCAGTTTTATATACGTGATACTGGCGCTGGTATCCCAGCTGAAGATATTCCTCATTTATTCCAAAAATTTTACCGGGTTGATAATTCGGCCACTCGAACTGTTAGCGGCACAGGGCTTGGTTTGTTTATTTGTCAAAAAATTGTTGAGTTATATGGCGGTCGAATCTGGGTTGAAAGCAAGTTAAAAACTGGTAGTACTTTCTATATTAATCTACCTCGATTAAGTAACGAGCGGGCCGCTACGTTGAAAAAGGACTTATCAACTAATGTTGCGTTACCAGCAATCGCATCACTTGCCAGTCCATGATACAATAACAGACATAAGCATATTTATTATAAGAAAGCAGAAGGATTACCATGGCCGCCAAAATAATGCTGGTTGAAGATGACACAAACCTAAGTGAAATCTATAAAGCGCGACTGGAAGCAGAAGGCTATGAAATTATTTCTGCAGTCGATGGTGAAGAAGCTCTAGCGTTAGTTGTTAAAGAGCACCCGGATTTAATTTTGAGCGATATTATGATGCCTAAGATCAGCGGGTTTGACATGCTAGATATCTTACGGGCAACACCGGGTGTTGAATCCACAAAAGTAATTATGATGACAGCGCTTGGTCAAAGCGAAGATAAAAGTCGGGCCGAGAAATTAGGCGCGGATCGCTATCTAGTTAAGTCTCAGGTTACTCTAGAAGATGTAATAAAAACTATTCATGAGGTTTTAGAGGGCACTAATGGTGAAACTCCAGCTGCACCAGCTGATATTTCACCAGCATTGGGCCAACCAACGCCAACTACTACTACGACTCCTGCCGTTACATCAACACCAGTTGCTACGCCAACACCTCCGCCAGCACCAGTAGTTGAGCCAACACCAACTGCCGCACCATCTCCTCAACCAATTACTTCTTCGCCAGCACCAGTCGTTACACCAACACCAGTTGCTACGCCAACACCTCCGGCAGTAATTACACCTCCGCCAGCTCCAGTAGTTGAGCCAACAAATAATAACTCAAGCTCTCTTCCATTAGATACTGGTGCCCCAACTAACACTATGCCACCAGCACCCAGTGATGCTTCCTTCATTAGCCCCACACTTAGTCAAACTTCCCAAGAAGAATCATCAAATATATCAACACAAATTCAAGATTTTTTAAATCCGACACCAGCCGATAGTTCAACCTCTAATCCAGCTGTTATTACAACGCCGCAACTTGATACCTCTGCACCCCAACCAAGTAGTAACCCATCCCCAGACCAACCAACAAGCACTGTAAATAGTTCGGATAATCCTAATAATAATTTTGTTAACATTGCTAACAAAAAAGTAGTTGAACCGGGCCCGGCTAAACCACATATTAATAGTTTGCTAGCGAATGAAAATTCGCCCGAAGCAGCACCTCAAACCGGTCAAGTTATAACCTCTGCCCAAGTTCAAGATAAAAATCAGATTGATCCAAATAGTATTGCTTTATAATTTTGAGGTTAGTAACTTTTTGACTGCAATCTAACTTTCGGTGTAGGCTGACAGTATGCGTATAAATAAATATGTCGCTCTGAGCAGTAATTTAAGCCGTCGGGCTGCTGACCAAGCAATAAAAGATGGTCGTATTACTGTAAATGGAATCGTAGCATCACCCGGGCAAAATATAACTACTCAAGATGAGTTGAAGATTGACGGTCTAGTTCTTAAGCTCTCAGAATTGTGTACTATTATGCTGCATAAACCGATTGGTTTTGTTGTCAGTCGAAATGGGCAGGGCAAACCAACAATTTATGATTTATTACCCAAACAATACCAGCATTTGCAGCCAGTAGGTAGGCTCGATATGGATTCTAGTGGATTATTATTGTTAACTAATGATGGACAACTGGCGCAAGAGTTAACGCACCCATCTTTTAATAAAATCAAACGTTATGATGTTGTTCTAAACAAACCATTATTACCAACCGATCAATTTAAACTTAAGCAAGGCGTACCATTGAACGATGGGATTAGCCATTTACAGTTAAACGGTAGTGGGAATAAATGGCAAATTAGCATGGCTGAAGGACGCAACCGGCAGATTCGTCGGACTTTTGAGCAAATCGGTTATCAAGTTAAAACACTACATCGGACAACTTTTGGTCCATACGATCTGGGTGCATTAGCTGTTGGTAAGTGGCAAACAATCAATAAAACTGACATAATATAATCATATGAGTGCTATTCCTATTATTGCAATTGTTGGAAGAACTAATGTAGGTAAGTCTAGTTTATTTAATGCAATCCTAGGTAGTCGAGAAAATATAGTTGCCAAAGAAGCTGGAACTACCAGAGATAGTATTACGGCGATTGCCCACCATAGAGATAAGGATTTTTGGATCATTGATACGGCCGGCGTTAAAGATCCAGAAGATGACTTTGAAATTACAATCCAAGAACAAATCGAACAAGCTGCAGCCAGTGCGACAGTAATTGTAGTAGTAATTGAGGCTGATGTCATCATAACTGAAGAAGACCGTAGTATCGCTAAAATGGCCCTTAAAACCCGTCAACCAGTACTATTAGTTGTGAACAAAATCGATAAGGTTAAAGACAAGAACCTTGATCAATTTAAACGTTTAGGCATTAAGCAAATGGTGGCTACTAGTGCCACGCAGCATAGCGGTATATCAGTTTTATTAGATGAAATTTCGTCTTTGATCCCCAAGGCAACTTTTAAAAAAGCCGATAACCGGCTGCATGTGGCAATCCTCGGCCGACCAAATGTTGGTAAATCTCATCTATTTAACACCTTGGCAAAAAAACAACAGGCCTTAGTATCGGCCAAAGCTGGAACAACTAGGGACGTTAACCGAGTAGCTGTTCGTTATAAAGGTCGTGAAATCGAACTAATGGATACTGCTGGCATTCGCCGTTCGGGAAAAATTCAAGTCGGGGTTGAGAAGTTTAGTGTTATTCGCTCATTAAACGCCATTAATCAAGCTGATATTTGTTTGCTATTAATCGATGTCACCGAGATGATTGTTCAGTTAGATAAAAAACTGGCTGGGATGATCGAGGAAGCAGGTAAGGGTTTGGTACTAGTTATTAATAAGATCGATTTAATGAAAGACAGTGAACTAAGCCAAAATCAACTGCTCCGTCAGATTGCAGCAGAGTATGATTTTGTGCCTTGGGCGCCAGTAATTTTCACTAGTTCAGTGACTGGTTTAAATGTCGCCCAAATATTTGAACTAGTTATCGAAATCGATGCAAACCGGCAATTACGCATCCCGACACCTGAACTAAATCGTTGGCTACAAGCTACCGTTAATACCTTTGCTCCACCAACCTCAAAACAAATTACCCCTAAATTGCACTATATGGTTCAAGAAACAGATAATCCAATACCTGCGTTTAAAATTTTTGGCCGGAATACCAAACAAATTCATTGGAGTTATCGCCGTTTCTTTGAAAGAAAGTTACGTGAACAATATAATTTTAATGGCAGCGCAGTTCAATTATGGTTTATAGAGGAAAATCGAAAACAATTAAAAGACTTGCCAATAAAGGATATTTAAAATGGCGTTATTCCAACGAAAGCAACAAGTTTATCAGAACATTCAATACTACACGTTAGGTCAACATAAAACAACTTTAATTGTTGGGCTTGGAAATATTGGTGAAAAATATATTGATACTCGACATAATATAGGCTTTGAAGCAGTCGACTATTTCGCTTCACTTAGCCAATTTACGCCATGGAGTGAAAAACCTAATTTGCGGTGCATGTTTACTGTTGATACGTTGGGAGATAGGCAAGTGTTCTTAATTAAACCAACGACTTATATGAATGCCAGCGGTGAAGCGGTTCAAGCGGTGATGCAATATTATAAAATCCCTGACGAAGATGTTGTTGTCGTACATGACGAACTAGCTCTACCGTTCGGACAAATTAGGACACGGTTAGGCGGCCAATCCGCCGGTCATAACGGTTTGGAATCAATTATCCAACATATCGGCGAAAATTTCGGTCGGATTCGTATTGGGATTAAATCGGATGTGGCCGAAAAAACTGATAGTGCTAAGTTTGTTTTAGATAAGTTTTCCGCTGCCGAACAAAAAAATATTACCGCTTTAAAAAAAGAAGTTGCAGCAATATTAAGTGAATATGTATATAGCAGCTCCACGATTACTGCTGAAACGCGAAATTTTATTCTATAAAAACAGACCTCCAGAGGGGGTGGGCACCACTGGAGGTCTGATTCATGGGGAAATCACGAAGATCTCCCCAGCCAAAGAAAACTTTGGCCAAACCCTTCAACCCACCCCAGTGAAGCATCGAAGTCTAAAACTCCGTAAAGACTTGTGCCGGTCTAATGACCATCGTTGAGACTCACTGGCCCACAAAGGGCCTCTGTAATCAGAGGTGAAGTTAAAGGGATTAGTTTGCTTTAGAGCGCTCGCTCTTATAAAAAGGGCAAGCTAAGGTTAAAGTGGAGGGTAACAACTTATATGCTTAGCACGCTCTAAAACAATCTAACAAATTGTTAGAATGGGGATATAAGGTGCGTAAACGCTTATAGTTGCGTTTACAAGTTGCAATTCTAGCAAAACTATTGTGTTATGTCAATACTTAATAATAAGTTTGTCTTAATGTAAATTAGCTTTAGCGCTATTATTGCTTCAGTTTATAGCATCTCTAGTTCTTCATATCATGTTACACTAGCTTTATGAGCACTAAATCACTTATCTGGATTAGTATTACTATATTTTCAACTCTTGGCAGTTGGTTGGGTGATATATTAGGACATGGCTGGTTAAGTGCTTGGAGCTTAATTCTTGGTGTTGTTGGGTGTTTCTTCGGTATTTGGGCAGGCTGGTGGTTTGGTAAAAATTACTTGTAGTATAAAAATTTTTACATATTAACTTAAGATTTTTAAGCAAATAAGTTGCATTATTAATAAATTTCGCTAATGATATATAAATGCCGAAAAAAGATCTAGTTATTGTTGAGAGTCCCGCTAAAGCAAAAACTATTGAAAAATATTTAGGATCAGATTACGAAGTTAAAAGTAGCTTTGGCCATATCCGGGATTTACCTAAAAAAGGTTTAAATATCGATATTGATCATGATTTTGAACCGCATTACGAACTTAATCCGGATAAGAAAAAAATAGTGGCGGAATTAAAAAAGTCTGCCAAAGCGGCGAATATAGTTTGGTTAGCCAGCGATGAAGACCGAGAAGGGGAAGCAATTGCATGGCATCTTTGTAAAGCACTGGGGCTTAATCCTAATACGACCAAACGAATTGTATTTCATGAAATAACCAAGACAGCTATTGATAATGCCATTAAAAATCCCCGAATCGTTGACATTAAATTAGTTGACGCTCAACAAGCCCGCCGAGTATTGGATCGATTAGTTGGTTATGAGCTCAGTCCAATTCTTTGGCGAAAAATTCGAACCGGGCTAAGTGCTGGTCGGGTTCAATCAGTTGCTGTAAGGTTATGTGTCGATCGCGAAAGGGAAATTAAAGATTTTAAATCCAAAACCTTTTATAAATTGACAGCCAATTTTAGTGTCGCCACAAAACATCAGGAATTTCCGGCTGAACTAAATAAGTCAATTGATAATCATGACCAGGCCAAACGTTTTATCGAAGCCGTCAAGAATAGTACTTATAAAGTTGAGTCGGCAATAAAGAAACCTGGCTTTCGCAGCCCACCACCGCCTTTTACAACAAGTACATTGCAACAGGAGGCTGCGCGACGACTTAGTTACGGCGTTAGACAGACCATGTCACTCGCTCAAAAATTGTATGAAAATGGGCATATTAGCTATATGCGTACCGACAGCACACTTATGTCGCTAACTCACCTTAATGAGTCTGCCGCTTATATCAATAAAACTTTCGGTGAAAAGTATTATCACCGACGGCAATATAAAACCAAAAACGCTTCTGCCCAAGAAGCTCATGAAGCAATTCAGCCAAGCAATGTTACTAAACTTGACGCCGGAAGTAATGATCAGGAAAAACGGCTTTACCAATTAATTTGGCAACGGACAGTTGCTAGCCAAATGAGTCCTGCCAAAGTTGAAAGAACAGAGGTGACAATTAGCATTTCTGGCCACTCTGAAAAATTTGTTGCCAAAGGTGAGATATTGAAATTTGACGGGTTTTTGAAAGTTAGCGGCAATATTAAAGACGATACTTTGCTACCACCATTAGTGTCTGGTAATAAACTAGACCTCAAACAAATGAAAGCAACCGAGTCCTTCACTCGTCCACCGGCTAGATACTCGGAAGCAACCTTAGTACGAAAATTAGAAGAACTTGGAATCGGCCGACCAAGTACCTATGCACCAACTATTTCCACTATCCAAAGCCGAGAGTATATTGATAAAAAAGATATAGCAGGAGTTGAACGGCCGATAAAAATTATTGTTTTAGAAAAAGGTAAACTATCAGAGCAGGCAACTACAATAATTACAGGGGCCGACCGAAGTAAATTAGTCCCAACTTTGTTGGCTGAGATTATTAATGATTTTCTGACAAAATATTTTTCAGATATTGTTGACTATGATTTCACGGCAGGTATCGAGAAAGATTTTGATCGAATTGCCGATGGGGCAATCAAGTGGCCAACTATGATCAAGAAATTTTACAAACAATTTCATCCCCTAGTTACAAAATCGTCTAAAGTTAGTCGTGAAGAAGTCACGCAGGCTCGGACTTTAGGGATTGATCCTAAAACTAAACAACCAATCGTGGTTCGGTTTGGCCGTTTCGGACCGGTATTACAAAGGGGCAGTACTGACAATGATGAAAAACCAGATTTCGCACCTTTGCCTAAAGATTCTGATATGGATACGGTAACTCTGGAGCAAGCAATTGAGACATTTAAACTTCCTCGCGTGGTAGGAAAAACTGAAAAAGGCGAAGAAATTACGGCCAATATTGGCCGTTTCGGACCCTATATTCAAGTAGGTAAAATTTTTGTATCAATTAAAGAATTAGATCCACATGTTATTAAGGAAGCCGAGGCTCGCGAGCTTTATGAGGACAAACTTAAACAACTGTCCAAAAAAATCATTAAGGAATTTAACGGTGGAATAAAAATTCTCAATGGTCCGTACGGTCCATACATCACCGATGGGAAGAAAAATGTGCCAATTCCAAAATCCAAAAAACCGATATCCTTAACCGTTGAAAACTGTAAAACAATGTTAGAAATGGCGCCTGTTCGGAAGCGCTTTAGGCAACGTCGAGC
>JBEKIY010000026.1:0-8928 GCA_050011495.1 Saccharimonadales bacterium (SeqCode)
CAAGTCCTTCGCCTTGGGAAGCACCGGCAACCAGCCCGGCGATATCAATAAATTTTATAGTTGAAGGCACAATCTTTTGGCTGTTATATAAAGTCGCTAAGACTGACAACCTATCATCAGGCACATTAACAATGCCGGTATTCGGTTCGATAGTTGCAAAAGGGTAATTGGCAACCAGCGCATTATTATGCGTCAGCGCGTTAAAGATAGTTGATTTCCCAACATTAGGAAGACCAACTATGCCACAAGAAATAGATGAAGACATGATCTTATTTTAACAGGTGAGCCAAAATATGTTTATTGATGAACAATAACTGTTGTACCGATTGGCGCCCAGTTATAAATCCACTCTGCGTCACTGTTAACAACGCCAACACAACCGTGCGAAGTGTTAATATTGCCAAAGACATTTGCCGGCCGCCAATAATTCCCATGGATAGCATCAGATTGGTAAAAATAATTGATCCACTGCACATTTGGTTGATAATAACGTGTGCCATCCGCATTATAACCGGTCATATTCTGAACCAGATATTTAGAAAAGATCTTAAATTGGCCAAGCGGCGTCGGTGTAGCCGGGGCACCAGCAGTAACTAAAAACGTGTTAATTAACTGACCATCCTGCCAAGCGTACATTCGTTTGGTAGTCGTATCGACCTCTAATAATTTGGCAAAAGGCGGCTTATTGGTAACTGTAAAGGGGATTGAGCTACTAGACATAGTAACACTTGCGCCGTTAGCGGATAGAATTTGGCTGGAAAGCGAATGAGTTAGACCTGGTTGAATCGTATAATTTATGCCGTTTACTCCTTTGATAATAGTTGCATCGGGTTCATTGGGGTGGGCTACGGTAACTTGATTAATCGGCTGATGATTATATGTCTGGACGACCGAATTTAAATAAGTCATTAAGGCGGGTTGTTTAACGGTTAATACTGTTGTACCGATTTTGGGACCCGCGCTAGTTGTCAGCCAACTGGTCACATTGGCTGGAGTTGGGTTAACAATTACACCGCTTAGATTAATATTGATCAATTGATTTTCAATCGCATTCATCTCCGGCGATAAAACACTGCTTTCAATAACTTCGGAGTTTGGCGGCAAAACAAAGCCGCTAGATGGATTGATTTTAGTTGCTATCCGGTGCTCAATATCTGCAGCGGTGTATTTTACGGTCGCTAATAAATGATTCTGCATCGCTACTACTGAGCCGCCGGCTACTATAGCCAAACAGAGTAGAATAATTATCAATCGGTGAAGTAACTTACTGCTTAAAAAGTTATTTATTGCTTCGCTGGGTTGGAGTTTATCGGCTGCAGTTGTTTCAACAAAGGCTGGCGAAAAAGCCGGTAAGGATTTTCTGTAAACAACCACCGTAGGATTTATAATTTTTTTTGGTTTGTGTTGCGGTAAGACGAAATCATTGCCGACGAATTTACCAGCATATGCATTGGCACCAGCCATAATATTTTTGCCCCATTTTTATGTTTGTCTCAACTCTTGATTTTAAATGTTCATGTTTATTCTACTACAGTTTACTATATGACTGTCAATAGCTATATTTGCAGCATCATGTGCATTGACAAAACCGAATATGGGCTGAGGGTATAATTGCCCTTTGAAACTATAGACATTTTGTTATAATTAGTATATTATATAATATATGGAATTTCAGGAAAGAGTGATGGCGTCAGAACCACCGGAACATTATCCATACGTTACTCGTCGGTTAGTGCATTTATTTGAAATAGGTGCCTTAACCAACGTAAAAGATTTTGACATAGAACCTGATTATGGTTATGTTTCTCGGATAAATTACGTTGATGGTAGTCATCGGGTTACTTATGGTAGTGACCTAGGGTTGAATGAAGGCGCAGCTTGTGAATTAGCCAAAGATAAAGGCCATACGAAATTCATGCTTCGAACTATCGGCGTTGAGTGTCCAGAAGGTGAAGAATTTTTACTCCCCAGTTGGGCTGAAGTTGTCCAAAACAACCCTAAAAAGATTCCGACAGGGAATCTTAGATTAGCTAGTGATGCCGACCCGTATATTAAGAGTCATTTTGGTTATCCGGCTTACATCAAACCAGTTGCTGGGTCAAAAGGCGGCAATATCTTTAAGGTCTATAATCCTGACGAATTGAAGACAGTCTTAGATTTTTATGAAGAGAAGAAAGTCCACTTAGCGATTGTTGAGAAACCTTTTGATATGCCGGATTATCGGGTTGTTATATTGGATGGTGAACTGATAAGTGCCTACCAGCGATTACCTTTAACTGTTACTGGCGACGGTTATCATACGGTTGCCCAGTTGTTATCAGCTCTTCAAGAACAATATGCGGAAATTGGTCGTGACACCAGAATTTCGCAAGATGATCCCCGAATTGCTAGCTATTTGGCTAAAAGCAAACTTACTCTTAATAGTCGGCCTGATCCGCAAGCCGAAGTTGTACTTTTGCCAGTTTCTAACTTATCGGCGGGTGGAACATCGGTTGATGTTTCAAGCTCAATCGATCAACACTGGGTTGATTTAGCGGTTTATGTCGCCAAGAATTTTAATTTACGACTTTGTGGTGTTGATTTGGCTTGTGAAGATATTACTGATCCTAAATCCCGTTACCTGGTAATTGAAGTAAATGCGGCTCCTGGTTTGGATAATTATGCCATGTCCGGTGATGCTCAACAAAAACTGGTTGATGAATTTTATACCAAAGTTCTCAACGCTCTGCCAGGAGCCCTAACTAAGTAATGATTATCAAGTCAATCAAAACCGAAACAATTACACCCGGATCGATTGACCTGATAACCCTGATCGACAAATCTATAAAAAGTCTTCGATCTGGTAGTGTGGTGGCGATAACTTCTAAAATTGTATCTCTCTGCGAAAACAATGTAGTGCCATTCGATAAAATAGACAAAGAACAACTCATAATTCAAGAGTCAAATTTATATTTACCGATGGCTATAAGTAAATATGGCCATAATTTTACGATTACCAATAATATATTGATTCCAGTGGCTGGTATCGACGAATCAAATGGCAACGGTAATTATGTGCTTTGGCCAAAACATGCCCAAAAAAATGCTAATAAGATACGGGTTTATCTAAAAAATAAGTTCAAATTAACCGATGTAGGAGTGATTATAACTGACAGCACTTGTCATCCATTACGCAGTGGTACTAGCGGCATTGTTTTGGCTCATAGCGGCTTTTCCGCTTTAAATAATTATGTCGGTGAACCGGATTTATTTGGTCGTCCTTTTAGCGTATCTCAAGCTGATATTGCCAATGGCTTAGCGACCGCAGCGGTACTCCAAATGGGTGAGGGTACCGAGCAGACACCAATCGTCATCCTGTCTGATTTGCCATTCGTTAAATTCCAAAATCACAACCCAACCACTAAAGAATTAAATAAAATCAAAATTTCAATTAAAGACGATTTATTCGCTCCATTCTTAACCAGCGTAAAATGGAAAAAAGGATACCGAAAATAGAAAACCCACCAATCGACAGCCGGTTACAACAATTTTTAAATCCTGACTATAGTTATCGATTTTCCCAAAATCCGGATGTTGTCAGGACTAAAGAAGATGCTATTAGAAATGGGATTAACTGTATATCGCTGGCCCATTTAGTTATTAAAGAATTGTTTAATTATGAATTACCATCTGGACTGTTGTGCGCTGAGTTATTCCTCGACCAAGAACACTTCGCGCCAATTACAGATATAAGTAATTTGCAAATGGGAGACCTGGTTTGGTTCGGTAACGGAAATAATCTAGCTGAACCCAGCCAGGTTGAGTTGCGTTACGGTAAACATGGTAAATTGATTAATTGGCGAGAGTTCCCGGTAAAACATGTTGCAATCTATACGGGAGTTATGGAAGTTGACGATCCTTTACTGCTACACGCAACTTTTTTCGATGGTGGCAAAAATACTATTTGGCCAATGTCTAAATTTCAAACCTATCAACGTTACAAAAAAATGCATGGTGTAACCCGTTTTATTATTAATTGTTAATTAAGACACCGGGATAGTTGAGCATTATATTAAATCGAATACCCTGATCGCCAGCTTTTATTAAGGATTGGTTGTTAGAATATTAAATATGAAACATTCACTACGTTTAAACTTGTTTTCCGTTATGGCTGTCATATTTGTAAGTTTTGGAGCTGGTTATGGTGGCAGTTTGTTGGCCGAAGATTTAACGTCTTCAGATACTACAACTCAAGCTAGCACGACAATCACGCAAAATTCGAGCACTAAAGTTGCCTCGCAGGAAACTACCAATAGCATAGCAGCTGTTTATAATAATGTTTCGCCTTCGGTCGTTAGCATTACATCAACTAGCACAACCTACAGCTTTTTCGGTGGCCCCGAAACTGAGGAAGGCGCTGGAACCGGTATGATAATCTCGTCTTCGGGGTATATTTTAACTAATAAGCACGTGGTACCATCGGGCACCCAAACCGTTCAGGTTACGACATCTAACGGTAATCAATATACTGCCACAGTTGTGGCTAGAGATTCAACGAACGATCTAGCAGTTATTAAAATAAATGCCACTGGTTTAATGGCAGTAACACTGGGTGATTCTAGTCAGATCCAAGTAGGCAACAGCGTTCTGGCTATCGGCAATGCTCTTGGTCAATTCCAGAATAGTTTAAGCAGTGGGATTATTTCCGGGACTAACCGCACGATTACTGCTGGCGATGACAGTGGCTTTAATATCAGTAGCGAAACTCTAACAGGTTTGTTGCAAACTGACGCCGCTATTAACCCGGGAAATTCCGGTGGGCCTTTGGTTGATGTGGCGACTGGGCAGGTTATCGGTATTGATACGGCAGTTTCCAGTGATGGGGAAGACATTGGCTTCGCTATACCCATTAATCAGGCGAAAACTTTTATCGCTAGCTATCTTTCAGCTCGATCAAACTAACAGCTTAAATTAAAATTTTTTCATATCAGTTTAGGCAGTATTTATAACCGTAATCACTTGGTATAATTCGATTATGCCTCACGGCGGTTATAAACCCGACACCTCTCATGCTGAACATATAAATTTAAAACGGCTACTTGGTCTGATAATTTTTCTTTTGTTTCTTTATGTAGTGCTACCGCAGTTCCATGATTTTCGCTCTAGTTTTGACATTATTAGCCATGCTAATCCTTTATGGCTACTGCTGGCAATTGGCGCCACAGGGCTGTCGTATCCAATTTCTTCACTAACTTATATCTATTTAGCAAAACATAATTTGTCTTATCCCAGGACAATGTTTATTAAATTAGCGGGCTCATTTACCAATCGATTACTCCCGGCCGGCGTAGGAGCAATGGGCATTAGTTATGATTTTTTACGTAAAAACAAACATACCCCCACCCAATCCATAGCCGTCGTAGCTGCCAACAATACAATTGGTCTTATCGGGCACCTAATTTTGCTGGCAACTACTTTGTTGATTGCGCATAAACCAATTACTCAACTATTCCATTTTGATTTTAAGATCCCGTCTTACTGGGTGATTATTATTGGTGCGGTGATTTTAGTAATAGTTGTTATTTGGTTTAATTTAGCCGGGAAGAATTTTTATCAAAACTTTATACAAATTCTTAAAAACTTAGGTAGTTATCGGACACATCCCTTGCGACTGGTTGGCGCACTGATTACTTCAATGCTTCTAACTTTAACTAGTGTCTTGTGTTTAATCGCTTGTTTAGACGCAGTTAACATACATCTGTCATTCATCAAAATACTTATAATACTTACGCTAGGCATAGCTGGTGGAACTGCCGTGCCAACACCAGGTGGACTGGGCGGGGCAGAGGCCGGGTTAGTGGCCGGTTTTATTGCCTATGGCCTAAAAAGCAGCCAAGCTCTAGCGGTTACATTATTATATAGATTAATAACCTACTGGCTGACTTTGATAATTGGCGCCATAGCATTTAGTGCTGCTAGAAGACTTAGATATATATAAATTTGATAACGTAACCAATTTACTTCTTAAAAATAACATGTTAGATTAAGCTTGTAACTTAGGCAGCTAGAGTTTTTCATTGTTAGTTATAACAAAAGAGGGTAAACTCGCTACCCAAGCTAGCACATTGACATGTCAGACTGTAAATAATAAAACCCATCGATTACGAATAAGTATTGTAGTTCTCTTAATCATGGAATACGGGTCAGCTACTTTTATATAAGTAGAGTAGCTGACCCGTATTCCAACAAGGGAATCGGTGCAGGCGTAACAGCCGAAGTCAAACGGAAGAAGGAACAAGCATGTTCTCATCTTTCTGGCGACGGCCTACCGTCGCACTCACACTAGTACTTTCCACCCTGATACCAGTCACCATGATTGGTATCCAGTCAACCGCTTCAGCATCCAACGTCCAACCAGCCAAATCGCTGGAAGGTCCCGATACTCCCAACCCAACCATCGGAAGGGCATTCGGAGAGAAAGTCGTCATCACGGCTACGCCTAGTGGTCTGGACTTCAAGTTCTCCGGCTACACCCAAGGGGTAAGAAGTTCGCTTATATCCATTCAAGGTCAGTTCTGCGATATTGACAAACAAATTTCATTGATCTGGAAAGGACCGACCTACAACTACTTCCTGCGGGTAAATAAAGCGGACAATTTCTACGGCCAAGTGCCATTGAACAATCCCAATAGCGGCTGGGGAGTAACCATTACTTACCGACTAGTCGTACCGCAAGTCGGCACAAGCAACCTGACGATCACGTCAAACTCGTTGCCGGCTGCCACAGTTGGGGTAAGGTACCTGTTCCGGTTCACAGCTCGTGGTGGTAAACTGCCGTACAGTTGGATGATAGTAACAGGTAAGTTTAGCGGTCTCCCCAAAGGCCTGTACTTCATCAGGACCGGTCCCAATGCAGGAACTATCACTGGTATCCCCCAGATAACTGGATCCTTTTCGGTACCGGTGATTGTCCGCGACAAAGTCGGCCACTCCGCCTTCACCCTGCTCAATAACTTACAAGTAACTTAATAGTCCGAGCCTGGTAGAAACCAAGGGGAGTGAGCGAGCTAATTGCTTGATTTATCAGCCGTAAGCCGCTCACTCCCCGCCCAGGATTAATTATGCGATGACTATCTCAATTAAGAGATAAACCAGTCTGACATGTCGCATAACTTTCATTTAAACAGTTTAATTTTTATAATCAAAAATTCATTCAAACTATGAAGTCGACGGGAGTTCATTGGAATCTGAATCCTGGCTAAAGTGTCTCCGTCGATTAAACCACAGGGCGGCTAACAAAGTTACAATGACAATTGTTCCGTCCACAACAGCCCATAACCAAGCAAAAGCAGTAACAGTATAAGGGACACCAGGTAAACTGCCATTTAAAACATTTGCTTTCTTTAAATAAAAACCAACCGGGAAACCGTAGAATCTGGCATCTTTACTTAGAGGTACTGCTGACGGCGTTGTGCCGCTGGAATCAACGATAACAGTTGATTGATAAGAAGAATGACTGTTCTCATTTAGGCTTAATTGCCGCCAATAAGCCGGCGATAAACTATAAGGATGACCATTTAGTGTGTAATTGACAGAATTTTTATATAGTGCCCAAGGTGTGACATTAAGAATTAACAAAACCAGTGGTATAAGAAAGAGTAATTTTTTCATAAAACTTAAGCTTAGACTTATAAATAATAGCATGTCTAAAGTAAGTTATTAATATTTTCCCTAAAACCAATAACGAAATGATCAAGCTGTTTATCGTGCATTTAGGATAATATCATTAAGGGTTATAATAATTGTGACGTAGAAAGTTAGTTGGGATCAAAATAAAAGTAAAAATTTTATATCTCGCATGACGCTAATGTTTCTGATAAACTGTAAATGACCATGAATAAATCTACGGTGAATGAGTTGATAGTTACGGCATAAACCGTTAGTAATAATGGTAAAAAGCTATGGGGCCTAAAAAACAATTTAAAATTATCTTTCGTTTAGTTTTATTAGTATCCATTACTGCAGTTGCCTTATTTTGTTTAAATAACCACAAAGTATTTGCCGCGGGTATGGACCCAAATGATACAGGCATACCTGGAGAAGTTGAGACAGACGCCGAACAATCTTGTGACTCTACTGGCAACGGAATTGCAAATCCTAACTGGCTATCGCCGACATATGCAGAAGCTTACCCGGACACTCAACCCGATAATCAAAATAATGATACTAGTTACGACGCAACCTCTGTGTATGTTGCGGCAGGCCAAACTACTACTTTATTCTTGAATGCTGCCGACATGTTCTGCAATACTGGATCCCAGCATTATGTTTATGGTAATGGGGTTATATGGACGGGTTTCATTGGTAAAAAAAACGGTGTACCTGATCCGCTTTACTCCACCCAAACTACAGTACATACTGAAGTTGATCTCTATAATCTATATTCAACAACGCCAGGTGTAACTCCTAGTGCAATACTAGGGACTTCATACCAAAACCCCCCACATGCATGTACGCCTACTGCGGACCCTAACAGCACCCCAGGGTGCGATTGGAAAGGTGACACACTTGAAGTCAGTCCAAATCAGAATACGTGGTTTTCAGGTATAGACAGCATAGAGTTTACAATTCCGGCCCAAGCTAAAGGAGAACAAATATCTTTAGATTTTACAACAATAGGCATTAGCCAATTTCAGAATGGACAATTCATATGCGTTAACAATCCCGGCGCAGATCACTATGATTTGTATAATTTTGATGGTTTATATGTCCCAATTGGGGATCCAACTAGAGGTCAATGTGCGTCTAATACTCAAGAGTTTACCGTATATATTGATTACGATGTAACTATTTCCGGACATGTCTACACATATAATCCATTAGACGGCGAAAAACCTTTCGGCGGGACAGATGTAGTTTTTACGGATACTTCTAATAGCAATTACTCTA
>JBEKIY010000027.1:0-8925 GCA_050011495.1 Saccharimonadales bacterium (SeqCode)
CTTCATCCATCGAATGGCTGGTAATGATTAAGGAGTGACCCAGAGCCGCCAAACGGGCAAATAATTCCCATAAATTTTCCCTTAAGACAGGATCTAAGCCAACCGTTGGTTCATCAAGGACTAATAGTTTAGGCGAGCCAATCAGCGCAATGGCCAACGAAACCCGCTGTTTCTCGCCACCGGATAAACTACTAACCAAATTTGTCGCTTTATCGATCATATCAACAGCTTCCAGAACTCTAGTAATCGTGGCATTAATATGCTTTCTGGCTTGACCGTCCATAATCGTAAAATACCGTAGATTTTCCCTCACAGTTAAATCCGGGTAAACCGATAACTCCTGTGTCATATAATTTATTTGCTTTCTTAATGACGGCGTACCGGCAGGCTGATCAAAAACATTGATGGTCCCGGAGGTAATATGCAATCGACCAACGATGCCTCGAATGAGTGTTGTTTTACCGGTACCGGACGGACCGATAACGCCCACCATTTTACCGGCAGGTAAATCAATACTAACGTTTTTAAGAGCTTTAAACCGATCGCCAAGCACAATCGTTAAATTTTTGATTTTAACGGCAGTATCCACATAATAATCATAGCAAAGTAAGAGATAAATTGCCCTAGACTAAAATCGTAAACAAAAGTTTGACAATTAGGATTTACGCCGCGATTAGTTCAGCGGATTGTAGCGCATCTATGGTTACTACGGAATGAACAATCTGGATTGCTACTTCCCGCTCAGCTTGATCATTATCAAGATAAATATGGTCAAAAGGATTCATGATTGTTTGATATGGCAATAATTCTAAATCTACCACTAATTTACCGAGCTCTCTGATATCTTCATAATTCTTGTCACATTTTTCTCTTAATAGCCGCATTCTTGTCCATTCTGGTATGGCACTTTCATGTAGTTCATCAAGATTAATTTCATTTCTAGCTAATGTCATAGCCGCATCACCTAATTCCCTAAGAATTCCAGCCTGGTGAAGATATTCTTTTATAACCGATACTCTTGGGAATTCCGGCGGCAGATAAATTCTCTCATATAAGTCATGTTGGCAGCGGGCAATCGGGATTATATTAAAGTGATCATTGCGCAAGAGATAGAGCAGGGAATCAGGGCCGCCACTTTCATATAATTCTTGATAAAAATACAAATGGTGATAGCTTAGAAAACATCCAGTTAGATCTGACTGATCATCCTCAACATGCGGGCATTCTCTGGAAAGAGGGAAATCTACCAAGCCATATTTATCGTGTGGCGTCGGTAGACAACCCATGGCTTATTCGAGTTCCTTCCCAATAAGCTTAAACATAACCACATTGTGCCACAACTAAACAATAAACGCCAAGTATAAAATTATTATGGCTGTGAATCAGGTGGTTTTACCACGGGTACCGAATTGGCGCCTGGATCAACCGGCAAAGGATTTTGAGTCGAAACTGGCGTGGACGGAGTCGTCGGCACAGCTTCTTCTGGCGCAATAATTTGCTCCGGGTTAGACGAATGCGTAGGATCAGAATTTATTGGACTAGGCTCAACAATTGGAGTTGATGTTAACTCATTATCAGATTTATTATTTGTAACCATGCCTATATCCACTTTATCTGCTCCGGGTTTATAAACAATGCCAGTGCCAATTACGGCCTTGCGTTCATGGAGAAATCGGCTTAGCAATAATGGACTATGTGGCACAAATAACGCACTAAATACAACTAAGATTACTACTAGTAGTAGTACATAAACTATCACCATGTGAGTATTTTTAGTTGCTACTAAAGTAAATTTCTGTAAAGTATACCCGCCAGATTTCGGGTTTATCTGGCCGACTGTAATAGTATGGTCTGTAACGTTATTATTAGCAGTGATTGAGACTTTTTGCGGACCAACCGGTAATTTTTGGAAACTAGCAGTGCCGGTGCTATTCGTTACCTGACTTTGGCCATCAACGACAACTTTGGCGCCTTCAATGGGTTTGTTGTTGGAACCAACTACTTGAACAGTCACAATAAGATTAGTTGTTGTAAATTGTTGGACGGCACTGCTGGCCGGGGCGCTATTCGTTGTCGCACTCATCACTTGTAAATAATAAGTAGTATCTGGCATAAGAGCAGGATCAGATAGAGTTACCGTATGATCAGTTGTCAGGCCGGTAGTCTGAGCTGTCAGGCCAAAATTGTTGTTTAAACCATATTCTACTACAGTTGTGGCAGCAACATCTGTCTGCCAACTAACGTCCGCGCTAACAGCAGTAATATTGCTGATTTTTACATCACTGATATTGGGTGGCGTAGTGTCGGTTGTGGTAGTTGAGTTAGTCGGAGTAGTGGTAGTTGAAGAAGTAGTCGACTTAGTCGGAGTAGTTTCAGTTTTGGACTTAGTGGGAGTAGGAGTTGGGTTTGAAACTGGAGCAATAACACTATAACTGCCACCGGTTACAGAACTTAAATCATTATCTGAAGTTGTACTATCGTAAGCCGCAGAACAGTTTGAGAAATTGTTACTAGCCGAACATAAGACATTGGTTAAAGTCATAGCGGAAGTCCCGGTGTTAATCGCGCGCAGGATAACAATAGCTACTGTTTGGGTGCCGGTGACCGAACTTGTTGTGCCGGCCGTAAACTGAATCGAACCACTAGCTTGAGTCGTGGGGAAAGAACTAAAGGAAGTACCCGGCGTAATACTAACAAGGCTGTAGTCGGTTGCTGAATAACTAAAAATTGACTGGATGGCGTTAACTGAGGATCCATTAGTGTTTATATCTATCGATAAGGTTAAATTATTGCCATTAGTAACTGATTGACTGGCTGGCGCCAAATAAAGTTGAGCACCAGCTGCCGCTTGCGTTAACGGTGTCTCCCAGATGAGTGGCAAGCAAGCTACTACCACAACGGCAACGAGTAAAACATGAAAACGATTTTTTTTAATGCTCATAAGCTTAATTCCCATAATGACTTAATAATATGCTCAGATCGTGGCCCTCTACAATATTGTTTGAACTTGAATTAGTGCAATCGAACTCAGCCGGTAAATAGTTAGTACCGAAATGGGCTAATAAAATACTCAAATCATGGCCAGTAACATATCCGTCACCATCAATATCTCCTTCCAAAGTTAGAGATTCAGTCTTTGTAGTAAACGGGCTTGTCATCGTCGAAATAATTCCATCGTTATTAAAGGAGGCCATTTTATAAGTATAAGTGGTACCGGGGGCTAAACAAACGTCGGTGTACCTGGTAGTAATGGTTTTAGTCGACGCAATCAAGGAACCATTACGGTACAAATTATAACCGGTAATTGTTGAGTCATTATCGGTAGGTGCTTTCCAAGTTAAGGAAATTGAAGTACTTAATACACCGTTAGTAATATTTTGTAGATCAGTTGGTACTGGCAGGATACTAGTACTGACTGTTAGCGTAGAAGAAGCCGTGGAAACATCAACCGGTGTATTAGTGTCATAGGCTTCAAGGTAGTAGCTGTAGCTGACACCAGGCGTTAAACCAGTATCTGGATAAGTGGTTGCCGATGCTGATGGCGAGGCAATCTTAGTGGCTGTACCAGCGCCACTACTGGTGACATAACGATACAGATAATAACCAGCCAGGCCAGGACCACCAGAGTCGGTACTAGCTGTCCAGGACAGTCCCAGAGAGTCAGATGTAATAGATGTGGTCGAAAGACCATTGGGAGTTGACGGTAGAGGGTAAGTACTGGCCGTAATAGTTGAAGACGCTGCTGATACATCGCCAACAGAGTCGTAAGCTTTTACGTAATAAGTATAATTACCGGGGCTCAATCCTAAATCTTGGTAACTGGTTGAAATCGTTGTACCAACTTGCGAACCATTACGAAAAATATCATATCCGGTCACGCTTAAATTATCAGTACTAGCCGTCCAATTTAAATTTATCTCATCTGTGCCAACAACATTATCCGATAAGCCAGTTGGCTGAGTGGGCGGTGGATTGAACCCGCCGATGCCGATCGGCGTACCTAGGCCACTTGGTTCATCAAAACCGATACCGGCGGTACACTGGGGAGAGCCATTAGAAGAATTACAATCATTACCTGAAGTGACGTCATAAAAATTAGAACTAGTATTAGAAGAATAGGGAATAGAAGCGGCAGTTACGCCACTAGGAACCTTACCAATCAATCCAAACATACCGGCAATCAGTGGTGCCGATAAAGAAGTCCCACCAGCTTGAACCCATTCGGATGACACTCCACCCGAAGCTGCTATATTGATGGCCTCTCCAGTTTCGGGGTTAGCATCAGCCGATAAATCTCCATAGGCCTTATATTGCCCGCAGCCGGCAGTTGCCCAATTAGACAAACTTGTTTGCCAAGTAGGGGCAAGATAACCACTATATGTACTACCGTCGTCTGTCCAAGGCGTCGTACAACCACCGCCCGAATCAGACCACACCGTTTCACTGGCTCTGGTATTGTCAGTATTAAGTGTCAAAGTAGTTCCTGCCGCACCAATAACATACGGCAAACCACTTGGCCAGTCTTCAACTATATTACTTTCACTATCTCCTGTACTGGCGATAACTGCTATACCTGGTTGATCATAAGCTGGGTCATCGGTAGCGTCATTAAATTCGGCGCCGATATAACTGTTGGAGATGGCTATGGGATCAAATTTAGCTGCCTCGGCAACACTGGCGGACAAATCACTATTCCCATCACCGTTGGCTTCAACGAGTAGTATTTTACAAGTTTGACAAACCATATGGGCTGTTTCAACATCCAAGGCTATTTCTGTATCCCAGCCATAAGACGGCGGTAAAGGGCTAGAACTCCCAGTTTGATTAACAACCTGCAAGCAACCATTAGCTTGCGTGCAGGTTGGTAGGCCGTAATAGGTGTCATAGTTTGCTAGGGTTTGCTCAATAGTTACACCGTATTCAGAATAATTTCCCACATCAACAATTGCAATTGTAGGCCCAAAACTACTCGGCTGAGAGCAAACTGCCGCGACTGGACCGCCAGGTGTGCATGGCAACTGGTACGCAGTATGAAATTGTAACGGGCCCAAGGAACTAGAGGCCGGAGTATTATTAGCTATAATCTGATTGTTGTTATTGACGACAACTTGAGCATTACAACTCACTCTGCGCCCAGTTAGCAGGTTGCATACTCGTTTGTATTTATAGTCAGGCACGGGTCGTACGTGTTTGGAATTATGGCTATGTGCTGCCAAATTCTGGTTTTGGTTAGACGTAATATGATGATTTGCTGTGCCAATCAGAACCAATATAACGACAATGATAAATACCCCAAATAGTCTAGAAATAGACAGAACAAATTCCACATCTCTGGTAAATTCTTGTTTATGTCCACGCCAGGCGCTCATAACATTATTTTGGTCTGAGTTTTAATCCGTTTCTGAGCATAATGATAACACTTGTGCTTATCCGTTCCAAATTTATGGTCTGATAATTTGAATAGCAGTTAAGCTATAAATAACCTTTGGGGTTAAACAAAACTGAAGCATGGCAAATTACTGCCAAGCTAATCTTAACCAAATGGGTGACAACCAAAAAGTTTGGTCAAGTTTAAATCTTCATTGGTTGATCAGCGGGCCATTTATCAACTATTGTGTACCCTTTGTTGTTGAAATGAGCGCCATCTACAAATTGTAAGAAATTATTTATTTCTGGGTTCATGGCATATCTTGGAAAAACTTTTAGCATAGTTTCTCTATCTTGCCAAAACAGGATGACTAAAAATTCTGATTCATCTTCACTTAATAAAATTAATTTATTTACTATTCCTTCATTTAACTCTTTTATTTCATCAATTGGTTTTAATGACTTTAAACTTTCGTCTTTTTCAAAATCTACCGCTGTCTTATACTGCAATATTTGTACATACATAATCTTAAGACCCCAGTTTATTTACAGAATTATATTAACACAACTGCTATAAGGGGGCTGTAGTTTATATATCAATTGCAATTAAAACTAAGCCATTAGCTAAAAATCAATAATATTTGAATGTCTGGAGCTTTTAATCTTTCTGAGTCCCCGTCGCTCTTAATACCTCTAAAGAAGGTGCCGGTTGATCTTGTAATTGGCTTTGAGCTATTGCCCCGTCAAGTGTCGAAGCTCTTCTACTAAATGAAATTGCCTTTAGTGTATTGTATGCAGTAACCATAAATAGAACACCTAAAGTACTGTCAAAAGTTAAATCGAATGGCAGAGCATTGTAACTTTGACCGATGTGACTTACTACCGTATTAAGAGAATGTTGCGCTATATATGCTCCTTCTACTGCTAACGCACCAAGCGCTAGTGAAGCTCGCCTTATATACGATCTTTCTTTGTGCCGATAATTATCTCTTTGTTCAGTTATTGTCTCAATACTCATGAGTTAAACAGATTATCATAATTATATATATTAGTCAAAGGAGCACAAAAATTACAAATTACCTCAATAAAAGGGGTAATAAAGCTTATGTTTGGAGAGCTACGGTGCTTTATATCTCAACTAGAATCCGACAGAATATAGCAATTTTAATTTAGTTTTTTGTATTATTTTGGCTTTTCAATAGATATTGAATTGAAATTATTATCACGGGAATACTTAAAATGCCAGTTAGCCATTGGCCTATGCTAGTAGTTTCACCTGGTTTGAAAACATCATGAAAGAATATAAAATCTACGAACAAGAATCCTAGAATTAAAATAATACTTATTAATTTTGTCATAGTTTCATTTTACTACAGATGTAAGTTGTAATTAGCATAAGAGCATTGGAGAGTCGCCAAGCTCTATATACTATGATTAAACTTTGCTCTTTCGTTTGTTGACTAGCCACTTTATGCCAAGGACTATGCCATAAATAAAGCCGATAAAACAAATTAATAACAGTAATTGCGAAACAAGATTAACTGTGCCGGGCAAAGCCGCTTTGGGGTGAGATAAATTAGCATTGTCCACGTGTTCCTGAATCGTTGACGATACGGTGACGACTAAAATACTACCAAGTATAAGTATCAGTGGGTTCTGGATCATTTTTTTCATATTACAATCCTAACACTATTCCCGAACACCTTAAACTGCTGTTGCTTGATATGAATTTCAAAGTGTTAAATAATTTATATCATGACCCAAGGTGCATATGAATTGAGCTTAGGAGAATTAGTGGCTAAAGAAGACTGGATAGTATATACAGCTACTTTTATTGCCGCTAATGCTGAAACGCGGGTAGGGCGCATAGAATACGATACGGCTCTCAGAGCATGTAGATTTGCCAGTCTTTGGATTGATGAATTTAAATCAATTACTGGAGATAGTGGTAAAGATACCGAAGGTGGGCCAAAAGCAGTTATTGAGTTAGCCATGGAAAGAGCTTTGGCAAAAGCACAAGGTATTAATAGATATCCGACAGGAATACCATCACTCAAAACTATTATTGCTTCATGGTATGCCTTTACATTGTCATTTCCAGCAGAAGAGCGGACACAAGTATGGGAAATACTAACTCGACCAGAAGAAAGCTAAAATATTCACTAAAACGTAACCATATTGGAGGTCTATACAAGAAAAAGTTTGCACCTTTGATAGATGAATTAAAGAGTGGCGGATATTACTAGAAGACCAATTCTCTAGGCATAAGTTACAGAGAAATAGCAGAAATGTTATATCCCAACCCTAGATAGCACCTTGTATCTACCTTATGAATGTGAACAATTTTAGTTCGGGATTGAACGGTTTGGTATTACCGTTGAATATGTTTAATCCAACTGCGTAAGTATTATCACTTGTGGAAATAAATTTTAGCTCATCTAACGAGTTATTAGTAAATAATTCTCTAATTTTAGGAGTAACATCTGGGACCCGCCTATTCCTAGTCCATATTACTTTTGTGCCAGATTTACAAAACATAGATAGATTTTTAATGATATATCGAACATCTTCAATGCTAATATTCCCAAATACTCCACATAAAAGTATTAAATCTGCTGGTATAACATTTTTATATAAACTACTATTAGCCGCATCTGCTATTACTACTTGAATATTCTGAATATGTTCAGTATTAATTAATTCCTTAGCTTGATTAGCTATCTCATCATTAATCTCAACTAGAAAACTTCTTATATTTAATAAATTTGGATACTTTGACAATACCCCGATTAAATCTCGACCATCACCAGCGCATATATCTATAATCTGATAAGGCTCATTTATATCCCGGGGAAGACAATTGTCTATCTGCTCTTGGACAATCTGTAGTCTTTTGGCTAAATCTGAAGAAGGCTCATTATAGTGATTGTGCCATTCTTGCCAATCTTTCATAGTATTAATAATAACAAAATATCTCTTAAAATAGGTCAAAACGCTTATGCTTGGAGGGCCACAGTATACGTTATCGCAACTGAAATTCGGGTAAATGGCGCACCATTTATTTTGAGTTTCTCGTAATTTAAGTAAAGTTTACCAATCCCTAGCTTGCATCAATGCCCGCGCCTACAATCGTTTTTGCTATGTTTTGTCGCACCGAATTGGGTTGACTTTGAACAAAAACGTCAGCGCACGCAGTGCACCCTAGAATAAGCGCTTCAGCTTTTCCTAACAATGGCTGTGGATCTATAAATCCTTCTGTGGTAGCCAAGTAAAAATCAATTGCTTCGCCGCTTGTAATATGTGAATGTTGCTTATCTCGATTACGTTCAGTAAACTCTTCAACTGTTTTCAGTATGTTAGGCATAATAATAAGTATAAACTCGGTACATTTTTAAGTATATTGCTTATGCTTGGAGGGCCACAGTAGACGCTATCGCAACTGAAATACAAAAAGGGCAACTTCACCAAGCGGTGTAGTCTGGCGTCCCGCATTAATGCCACCATAGGACTTAAATGTCATTTTGACATGTTCATTCGTGTCCCAGGTAGCAGTGACGG
>JBEKIY010000028.1:0-8655 GCA_050011495.1 Saccharimonadales bacterium (SeqCode)
TTAGGGCTTACTGGTGCCGATATAGCCAAAGCCCAAAAGGCTAAAAATAAAAAAAACGGGCCGTTTAAAAAGGGAATTTATATTGACTACGTCGAAATCGATGAAACTGATAAATGGACTGAATACTATCGGAAAAATGCCGATCGCTATCCAGAGATAAAATAGCTTAAGTTAATATGATTTGAAAACATCCAAATAAAGCAGTAATTTATATTTAGACCAGATGAAAAAACCTATAAAACTTTCTAGGAATACTAACTTACGGAACATAATAATTATTTTAGTAGCTATTATTTTTGGATTTGTTGGGGGCTTATTATTTTCTTATATACGAACAAATTATGCATCTAATTCTACGACAACCTTAACCCCGTCAACCCAGATATGTAATTGTCCAAATATCCCTGTAGGTGCAAATCCTACGGAATATTGTAAGTGTTAAATCAAGTAATTTAGTTAATATAATATATCTTATTTATCGAATAATTTAATTCGTTTAGAATAGAAGCATGCAAGAGACTCGACAAAGATATGTTGTTTATAGTCAGCTTTGCCTATTTATAGGAATGTTATTTTGCGTAATTATTAAACCGAAGGGGTTAGCAGCTAATGCCGGAATTAGTTATTATGGCACCTTTTTGAAAACCGTTATACCATATACTGCCGGCATACTGGGTAGTGCTTTTTTTAGTTATCGTCTGGCAAAAACTTTGTCTAGCGCTACATTTAACATTATCCGAAAAATTCTGATAGTAATATCTTTACTGTCAATCGGAATTGTGTTAACTCCCTATTCAATCAATGCAATATTAGATTGGACGCACACTATTCTTGGCTCAATTATTTTTATTTTACAACTGATTTTAAGTGGTTGGATTATCAAGAGCGTTGATTTTAATTCAAGCATGCTAGTACTATGGTTGCTAGAAATTGGTTGTGGGATATTAGCGGCTATTTATATCCAGCCACCGCATGGATTTTTAATACAATCCCAATTATTATTCCAATTATTATTTGGGATCATCCTTTTCCGAAGCTTTAATAGAGATAAGCAAATAGCAAAAGAACAGTTCGCTTAATTAAATTTATTGCTTTAGTTGTTTATTGTGCAGTTGACATTCTTGTTGCGCAAAATTTGATAAAAACTGAGAACATTGCAAGGTGTTAACATCGGCATTCATTAATTTATGTATATCCTGACCTTCTTTAGTCTCAATAAGATTATTTTGCTGCGAAATTTGATTGATTGATCCGTTATAGTGAATAGCATCAGCCAAACGGACAATTGTTCCAGTAGCTAAAATTGTAATTAAAATAGCGATTAGGAAACGCCAATTAAATTGTTTGCGCCTATATTGTGGCAAAGGAGTATAAAGTTTAATTTTTTCAATTCGTGACATTTATTGCTCAATTAATAATTCGATATAAGTATTATGGCATGACAAAATTGCTTTTACGCAACTTTAAAGTAATAATTAATTTACTGCTCCCGTGGTGAAATGGATATCACGATGGTCTTCGGAACCGTTGTTGGGGGTTCGAGTCCCTCCGGGAGTACCAAGAACAAATAATATAACTTCAGTTTGTTTCCTTGGGAGCGCTATATTTATATTTTGTTTGGAGCTAACAAATATAATTAAGTTGCACTAGATATACTGACTAGAAATACACAATAGACTCTGTAACCCTGTGTTTTAGTCATGCGCTAAGTACCCCGACAGAATTGATACTGGTATTGACAATTAAGTGCTTATGCCTATAGTCAAAGTTAGGTTAATAATAAATATAAAAATTAACAAAAAAACAAAGAAGAGAATATGAAAATTAAGAGTATTACTAAGCTGCTTGCTGGGTTGGTGCTAAGTTTGTCTTCATTAATGACATTTTGGGTTCCTTTAGCACATGCTAGCCCTGGTCTATATACATGTACTTGGACCGGGAGTGGTACTGATAGTAATTTTTCAACCGCTGCCAACTGGTCTGGCTGCAATAGTGCTGCACCTGTAGCAACCGACAATGATACCTTAATATTCCCGGCCGACAGCATGACCTCTTCTATCAACCCAAGCAATAATTTAACAGGCGCTACCTTTACTGAAATAGAAATTACGGGTACTGGAGTTAATAGCATTACGATTATCGGCAATGCTTTTACGCTTCTTGGGGGGATTACTGATTCTAACACGCCTAATTTTGATTTTATAGAGAATCCAATCACGTTTTCGGGTAATCAAACAATTACAACTAGTGCACAGGGTGGCGTAGAATTGGACGGACAAGTTACTGATAGTAATACACTAACCGTCGCTGGCGGTGGAGATGTTGGACTTTCTGGAGATAACACAACCATAACAGGCGCCATAACTGTTAATGCTGGTGAACTATTGGGTATGAGCCCAAATTCTATTGGTTCAAGTAGTGCGCCCGGAGCGACCATAAATAGCGGCTCTGATTTTATTCTCACCCCCTCGATTGGTGACCTACTTTCCGATAACTGCCAACTTTTTGATTTTAATGGGAATCTAAACCTTACCGGTGATAGCTCTGTTAGTGTTGGCGATGCCAGTCAAATAGTCCCCAAATTAGGTAGTGGTGAGCTATGTAATATATCTGGGTCCGATAATGATTATGGCTCACCTGTTCAGGTAGGCAACGTAAATCTAAATGGCAATATTACTCTAGGTAGCGATATTACTTTTGCAAGCTTACCGGCAACAACCACCATAACGGGTAATCTCAGCGGTGCATATACTATCAATATGTTACCTGGATATTCAGGCACGCTGGTAGTAAACAGCAGCGACAATACATCTGACTTAGCTAATGGCACCTATACCTCTAGTCTTAACACGGAAACACTCAGCGACAGTCAGCCTAATACTGACATTGATATCTATGGGAATAATGTAATTACTCTCGATGGCTCACGTGGTAACGTTGGCGTACACAATGGCGCAACACTAAAAGGAGACGGTACCGCTAGTTCAATTACTGAAGATCAAGGTGGCACAGTCGCACCTGGACATAGCCCGGGCTGCCTCACCACAGGTGATTTGACATTAAATGGTAACTACCAAGCAGAAATTGGCGGAACAACTCCGTGTACTGGTTATGACCAAGTGGTAGCCAGCGGGAATGTCGATGTGAGCGGTGCTACCTTAGACGTATCATTTGTGAATGGTTTTACTCCTACAGCTGGACAAACCTTTGAAATTGTTGAGAACAATGGCGGTAATCCAGTAACTGGAACATTCACCAATTTACCAGAAGGTTCTACTTTAACTGTTAGTGGTGTTACTTTCGAGATTTCGTATATTGGAGCCGGAGGTAATAATATTGTTCTTACTGTCCAGGGGGCATCCACGACTCAAACAACTCCTAAAACTCCCAATACGGGGGCAGCTCTTCTAAAAAGTAATCTCCTAATAGACTTCATCGGTCCAGTGTTGTTAACTGGTGGTGCATACCTGCTTTATCGCAACTACAAAGTTGCTAATAAGAGACGATAAGAAACTTTTAGCTTTCAACAGGCTAGAAATAGAAAGTAAGTTCTTTCTTCTCTGATTATGGTGTCCAAGGATACTTATGTTGGACTAATTTAAAATACATTACATGATTTATAATTGTTACTTGTTACTATATAACCATGCATGATGATGTTAAACAGTTTGTAAATCGAATCCTTAGTATTAACGCGCCAATTATCAATATGTTTGGGCATGGTATGACGGGAATGGCAGGTAGTGCCGCGATCGAACAAACTATTGGCACTTCTGGCAATGATATTACCGGTCAATTGAAAAAAACAGCTTTATTATTACTCAAAATATCCTATAAAAATAACGCTTTAACTGGCGATATGTTAGTTTGTGCTAAAAAGATAGAAGGGTTATTACGGACTGAACAGGTTATTCAAGTAATTAGCCAAAAACAGTGCGATCAACTGATTGATGAGTTATATAATCTTGTCGATAAATACCAGTTTTAAACTTTAGTATTTACTTATTAATTTATGGATTTATATTCTATGCATTGCGAGTCTGGCTGAGGTACTCTATAATTACCTCTGTTTTTGGTAGTATTGATATCAACCATTCATTTTAACAGCCATCAAATCTGGCGAGAGTAGCTCAGTTGGTTAGAGCGCCTGTCTGTGGCACAGGAGGTCGTGGGTTCGACCCCCATCTCTCGCCCCAATAAATTAATCCTTTATTCCTACAATTCTTTTGATAAGCAGTATTTGTTATACTTTTGGTTGAGTTAGAAATTCAAATTTGGAGAATCTGTGCTTAAAAAAGTCCTTATCAAAGTCCGTCAATATTATCTTTTTGTGATTGGATTTCTGGCGGTTATTGTTGGTTTGGGCCTACAGTTTGCTAAGTATTCGACAGCCCTCCATTGGTTACTTGGCGTAGTTGCCATCCTGGAAGTCTTCCCGCTGGCCTGGCGGATGTGGCAAGACCTGCGTGATGGAGCATACGGCATCGATATTCTGGCTGCTACCGCGATCATCTCTTCAGTAGTTTTGAAACAATATTGGGTAGCTATTGTCATAGTTGTAATGTTAACTGGCGGTGAAGCCTTGGAAGATTTTGCTGCCGATCGTGCCCAAATTGAACTGAAAAATTTACTTAAAAAAGCTCCTAAAAAGGCCCATATGTTTAAAGGCCGAAAAGAAGTTGAAGTGGCCGTATCGGCAATTCAAACCGGCGCCACTTTAATAGTTAAACCGGGAGAAGTAGTTCCGGTGGATTGTATTATCATAGAAAATGAATCCAGCTTTGACGAGTCCAGTTTAACTGGCGAAAGTATCCCGCAACTAAAAAAGATCGGCGATAAGCTGTTAAGCGGATCTATAGTCTTAGACGGGGCTGTTATTGTTAAAGCTTTACGTCCGGCGGCCGAGAGTCAATATGAGCAGATTGTTAAGTTAGTTCAAGCAGCCGCTAACAGCCAATCGCCGTTTGTGCGTTTAGCTGATAAATATAGCATCCCGTTTACAGCAGTGGCTTTTATAATTGCTATAGTTTCATGGTTGGTCAGTGGTCAGAGCATTCGTTTTCTTGAGGTCATCGTTGTGGCCACGCCATGTCCGCTTATTTTAGCCGCTCCGATTGCCATTATTTCTGGTATGAGCCGGGCCGCTAAACATGGGATTATCGTAAAAAACGGCGGCGCTTTAGAGCGTACCGCCGAAGCGAGAACTATTGCGTTTGATAAAACTGGCACTTTAACGGAAAGCCAGCTAACAATTAAAGAAATAATGACTTTCAATGGCTATAACCATGATCAAGTCTTGGCTTTGGCTGCGGCTTTGGAAAAAAATTCAAATCACATTTTAGCCCGCGCTGTGCTTAAGGAAGCTATTGCTAGGAAAGTAAAATTATCAAAAGCTAAAAATGTTAGGGAGGAAGCTGGGCTGGGGCTAGACGCTAATGTAAACGGCCGGCAGGTATTGGTTGGTAGCGAAGCCTTACTGAAAAGACATGGTATTAAGTTGACTAAGGCGCTTGTCAGCTCAATCGGTAATCATACTGTTACTATGGTCAGTATTAACCATGAAATAGCCGGGGTAATAACCTTTGAAAATGTCTTACGCGATAATAGCAAACGGACAATTGCCAATATTCGTAAACTGCGTGGAATTAAAAAAATAATTATGATCACTGGCGATAACTGGAAAATTGCTCGGGCCATTGGTCGACGATTAGGTATTACTGATAAAGAAGTTATGGCCGGGACCTTACCGGCTGATAAATTATCACTGCTGGAGTCGATTAAAGAGTCTGATCAGCCAACCGTATTCGTAGGGGACGGAATTAATGATGCGCCGGTACTAACAGCGGCAGATGTCGGAATCGCAATTGGTGCTCGTGGGGAAACTGTCGCCAGCGAGTCGGCAGATATAGTCATTTTACAAAACGATATCAGCCGAGTGGCGGTGATTTTAGCAATTGCCAAACGGACTTTTTCAATTGCTCGGCAAAGTATCATTATCGGTATTGTCTTAAGTATCATATTAATGCTGGTTTTTTCAACTGGTCATTTTCGACCGATCTATGGCGCAATTATTCAAGAAGTTGTTGATGTGTTTGTTATCTTTAATGCTTTACGAGCACACATTGATTCAAAAGCTGATCTTGCACTAAGAGCTTAGTACTAACGCGATTAAAACTGGCACCAGAATATTATCCGTACCGTAAACCCCGATATTTTCCAAGGCGGTCGCTAAAATTGGTAACCAAACAACTTTAAGCCATAGTTTAGAATCCGCTACGTTAACATGTGAAATAAGCATGAAAGCAGTAATTAGTACTAAAGAGCATAACCAGAAGGCAATTGTACCGATAATCGATTTATATTGACCAAATACTTTGTAACGATTTTTCTTACCATAACGAGTGCCAATAACAGCCGCTATACCGTCAGCCAGACTTAAATGAAGCATGGCGATGGTAAAAATAAGGCGGTCATGGGTAATTAATGCCACAACTGTAATTGCCACTGCAAATAAAAAATCACCGATTGTTCGCCGGTTGATCGAGTGAATCGATCTAAAAATTGAAGCTAACCGAGACGCAACGATGACAACCAAGAAGCCTAATGCTAGTAAATAAATCTGGTCCCAATGTAAAAAATACGGCCAAAAGGCCACAAAACTACCAACTGAGATATGAATAAATTTGCGTGTTAGCTCGGTATGATAATGCTTAACTTTCCACAGATATTCAACTATGAGGAGTAAAAGTAAAACGACAAATATAACAATAATGACTCGAAGCATGTATATAGCATTGTACCGCTAAGCATAAATAACTCCACCTTTAGTGGATATATTTATGCTTAATAATGTTGGTCGGGGATAGAGGACTCGAACCTCCGACCTCCGCGTCCCAAACGCGGCGCGCTAGCCAACTGCGCCAATCCCCGTAAGCAGCTTGATTATAGCAAAATTTTCGTGGTCGGGGTGAGCGGACTTGAACCGCTGACCTCCGCGTCCCGAACGCGGCGCGCTAGCCAACTGCGCCACACCCCGACTTAACTGCCTGAACCCTAAACTTTCTCTACGGTACTAACAAAACAGGGGTAATTATAGCTGATAACATTGAAATTTACTAGATATGTGTTCTTATTGGAATACTAATGGGTTTCATGATATAATATTATTAATAATGAAGTATGCATCAATATTCTTTACTATTCTGTTTATTTGGGTAGCGGTTATTTTGATGGCCTTAACCCGTAGGGACAGTAGCGAAATATTCGAACTCTATTTGGCAGTTATTGCGTCAACTTTGGCGTTATTTCTTATCGGTTTTGCGAGAAAGTGATGCCCAGTCACAACGCTTCAATTGCAGCTATTAAAAGACATCGCACCGCTAAAATAGCCAGCTTAGGGACTAAAGCCTACTATCTCTATAGGCGCGGCCAGCAAGAAAAGATGTATACGCTGATATGCGAAGAATTCATTGCTTTAGGCGGCGTATATATAAAATTTTTGCAAGGTGTCTTGTTGCAAAATCATGCACTACGTCAGTGGCATAATCCAGATAGACTTAAAGTTTTTGAAAATCTTGACCATGAACCGATAGATGTTGTCCGTTTTCTGCAGAATGAACTACCGCCCGAAAAACTGGCGATGATTACTTTAATCCAGCCACAACCGTTTGCTGCCGGCAGTTTCGGCCAGGTTTATTATGGGCAACATGCCAACGGCAAACAGATTATAGTTAAAGTTTTACGTCCAATGGTACGAGAATTGCTCCGCTATGATTTGCGTTTGATTGGAATGTTCAGCCGCAGTTTAACAAACCGGGTAACCGACAATATCGACTTTAATCTGAATAGCGCAATTAAAGAATTCCAGGTTGCAACGTTGAGTGAAACAGACTATATCAGTGAAGCAAAATTTGCCCAAGAATTGTATGAAGCCTATAGTGGCAATCCAATATTTGTTATCCCGGAGACATTCCTTGATCTGTGTACAGATAATATTATTGTCCAAGAATATGTTGATGGCATATCTGTTGCTCAACTAATTCGGTTACAGGAACAAGGAGTTGATCCGAAACGTTATGTTGCCGAATATACTGGTTCAGATTTGGATAAACAACTTGAAATTCTCGGCGAAGAGCTATTTGCTGGTATGTTTAGCTTGTCGCGTGTCCAAGGCGACCCTCACCCTGGTAACATCCGTTTAATGACTGGTAATCGAGTCGGTATGATCGACTTTGGCATTGCTGCACCGACACCTGACAATAAAGCGGCCTTTTACGGCATAGTTGCTGGTATGCATCAACTCTACACCAATGATTTTGAAATTAGCCGGCTATTCGAGCAATTCATTCGGTTTTTTGTCAACGATTTGTACCGGGCTCTCCGCCGACTTGCTAGCCACAACCAATCGCTCTCCAACAATCTTGGTGGTGAACCCGAGAACTATTCCCAGGAGATAGGCAAACTAGCGCAAGAAGCCTTTAAGAGTGTTTTAGGCGTTGATGATATCAGGCCTTTAATAGAAGATGGTCGAATACTGCAAATCATGAACCAGGTAATAAATAAGGATAATCGTTTTGGTTTAATTATAAAACTTGAGGCTTCAGAGATTTTACGGGCTACCCAAACATACATGTCTCTAGTTGACACACTAGGCCG
>JBEKIY010000029.1:0-7675 GCA_050011495.1 Saccharimonadales bacterium (SeqCode)
ACGACGTTTTTTGGGGTTAATAAAATCCATAGTCAATTTCTTGTGCTAATGCTCTATTATGATGACCCTTGCGACATGCTACAAGTAGGTTTAAGATATTAAGGATAAGCGGGCAGCTGAAGAGCGGGGAAACGTTGTGGGTAATATAAATAATATAAACCAAAAAACCAATCGTTTTAAGGCGATTGATGGTTTATCGCGCATTAATTCAGCTAAATCGCAGCCGTTGACTGCGAAAACGATTCATTCTAAACACCAACAACCAGTTTTAATAGACGATTTTCTGCCATCTTCTAGGGTGCATAAGCAAATAATGCCTTCGTTAAAATTAGCTAGCCAAGTCAGCCGTAAACCGGTCATCAATAAACCATTACCAGTAATCGCCACAAGGACTGTTAAACCAGCCAAGAAACATCAACCTCAACCATCAAATACGCTGATGCGCCATGGTTTGGCCAGGCCGGCCGTTAAAGAGCGCGTCAAACAGGTTCAACCGTTGCTGCAGCCTAAAGCAATAAAAGTAGTCGGACCGCACGAAAAATTACATCGTCATGAAGCTATATTAAAACAAGATGTAAAGCGTGATTTCCGGGTCAGCCACTTCGGTAACAAAGCTGCGGTAACAGGAAACTTTAGTATTAAATATCAGCCACTACCAGTCAAAGCTCCATTATCTGGCGCCAGTATAGGAATTAGCAATGATACAGCCAATACTTATTTATCGGCCAAGACTAAAGACCACCACCAATCGGTTAAGACCCATTACCAAAAACAAGTTAAATTACATCGTTGGCGTCAACGATTTTTCATCGCAATAGTTATTGTCATCATTTTTTTAATTTTGGGTTATTTATTTTATCAGTTAACGCCGGCCATTGATGTAAAAGTTGCAGCCATTCACGCCGGTATTCCAGCCCAGTTACCAAGTTATCATCCAGTTAATTATACTTTTAAAGCACCAGTTAGGTTTGGGGAGGGGATTGTTAATATTAGCTACAAATCGAAAACCTCCAATTACTCATATGTAATCAGTCAACAAGCCACTCATTGGAATAGTGAGCTACTACGTAATGATTATATTTCAACTCTAAATGAACCATATATAACAGTTTCTAGTAACAACCAGGTTATCTATTTATATGGACTTGGTCAGGCTGCTTGGATTAATAAGGGGATACTTTACCAGATTTCCGGTAGCGCTGATTTAACTCAAGCCCAAATAGTAAATATTGCTAGTAGTACATAGTTGATTATCGACAGTTATTTGTGATTGATAAGTATTTTCTCTTATAATAGTTAGTTATGAAACAAATTCGTACACGATTTGCCCCCAGTCCGACCGGGTTTCTGCATGTTGGCGGTGTACGTACAGCGCTTTTCGCTTGGTTGGTCGCTCGTCAAAACAACGGTCAATTTATTCTGCGCTTAGAAGATACTGATAAAAATCGCGAAGTAACTGGTAGCGATAAACACATTATGGAAAGCTTGAAATGGTTAGGCCTGGACTGGGATGAAGGCCCGGATGACAAAGGTGGTCCTTTCGGGCCATACCGCCAAAGCCAACGCTTAGATATTTATAAAGAGTGGGCCCAGCGTTTAGTTGATAGCCAACGAGCTTATTGTGATCCTTATAGTAATGAGCAGGTGGAAACTTTTCGTCAAACTGCTAAGGCCGTTAAAAAACCATTTTTGTTCCGTGAACACCGGCCTACCGACCCACCGATTTGGGATGGTAAGCAAGCGTTGCGTTTTAAATCAGATCCAAAATCTTATCGGTGGCATGATGAGGTATTGGGTGATTTGTCGACTGGCCCAGAAGTAGTCGATGATTTTATTATTATGAAATCGGATGGTTATCCAACCTATAATTTTGCCCATATTGTTGATGACTATTTAATGCAGATTTCGCATGTTATCCGTAGTCAAGAATTTATTGCGAGTGTACCGAATTATCTCAATCTGTATGAGGCGCTAATGATTGAACGACCTTTATTAGCGACCTTACCATACGTTATGGGGCCGGATGGTAAAAAGAAACTGAGTAAGCGCGACGGCGTAAAGGACATTCTTGATTATCGTCAAGCTGGTTATATTAGTGAGGCCCTAATAAGTTTTCTGGCTACTCTGGGTTGGAATGATGGTACTGTACAAGAAATATATTCAATTGATGAGTTAATTGCCAAATTTTTATTGTCAAGGGTTCAGCGAAGCGGCGCCCGGTTTGACGAACAACGCCTTAACTGGGTTGATGGTTACTTGATTAGGCATCTTCCTTTAGAAGATCTCTATGAACGGAGTACGACTTTCTGGCCAGCTGAAGCGCAATCGGCTACTAAAGAATATAAACAAGCAGTGCTGGCTTTAGTCCAGGAACGCTTAAAATTCTTAGCTGAATTACCAGCGTTAACCAATTTCTTTTTCAAAGATTTACCAATTGATCCAAGCCTGATCAGCAGTCATAAATCCTTATCTACACTGTCTGCTGCTGATTTGAAAAAAATGCTGGAATCCAGCCGGGAGGCGCTAACCCAAAGTGACTTTACGGCAGCCGATCTTGAGCAACGATTAAACCAATTGCTAGAAACTTTAAATCAGAAACCGGTTGTATTATTCAGCTTAATTCGGATCGCCACTACCCAGGCACCGGCCAGCCCAGCTTTGGCTGATACCTTAGCGGTACTCGGCAAAGAAACAGTTATCCGCCGAATTGATAGCATGTTAGTTAGTCTATAAGAGTTTTGTCGTTAACAATTTGCTACAATAGTGCTTATGATCGATGATATCCTGCCGCCACGGCCGGTTGCTAAAGTTAAAAAAGTTAAGATCAACTTAGATCAACGTTCATCAGTTCCCGCTAAACCAGAATATCCGATTGTCGCAGAATCAAAAAGTGAAACTGAAATTGTTAATTCAGTCGAAGCCCCAAAACTTAAATTAGACAGTCAGCAAAAATCTGATGATAGTTTCTGGAAAAAATTGCGCCATTGGCGACCAACTAAAAAACAATTAATTATTATTTGTTTAGTCCTGGTGGTGGTTTTGGTTGGCGGTGGTTTTGGTGCAGATAAATTACTTTCGCATGCTAAACCCCAAAATCTTATAGGGCCAACGATTAAGGTAACGCCCAATAAACCGGCAACTACCCAACCGACAACAGTCGCTTCAACTCTTACCGGATTACCAGTTAGTCCAAGCGTTAATAATCTACCAGTTACAGCCGTCATGATTGAAAATAGCACCGACGCTCGGCCGCAATCCGGCTTAGCGCAGGCTGGTATAGTGTTTGAAGCCGTGGCGGAAGGGGGGATTACGCGTTATATGGCGCTTTACCAGGACACATCACCTGGGTATATTGGTCCTATTCGCAGTGTTCGCCCATATTATTTACAGTGGGCTCTAGGTTTTGATGCGGCCATAGCACATGTCGGTGGTAGTCCGGAAGCTATCCAGGATATTCAAAGTTGGAATGTAAAGGATCTCGATCAATTTTATAACGGTAGCTATTACCAGCGTGTTAATACTCGAGCGGCACCACACAACGTTTACACTAGTATCGCGTCTTTAAATTCCCTAGAAGAATCCAAGGGATATTCGGCTAGTATTTACACCGGATTTGTACGCAAGACCGATAATCCGGCGGCTACTCCAACGGCAACCAGCATCAATTTCAACCCTTCAATTTCAGATTTTGCAGTCCACTACGATTATAATCATACGACCAACAGCTATTTAAGAAGTGTTGGCGGTGAACCGGAAATGGATGTTGATCAGGCTGGGAATGAAACGCAAGTTACACCCAAAGTTGTAATCGCTTTAGTTATACAGCAAGGTTTGGAAGCCGATGGGCTACACACCACTTACGGCACTATTGGTAGTGGTCAAGCATATATTTTTCAAGATGGCATAGTTACCATCGGTACTTGGCAGAAAACCAGTAATACTGCCCAATTTACATTCACTGATACTAAGGGTCAGGCAATAGCTCTTGATGCCGGGCAAACTTGGATTACGATAGTCGGTAGTAGTAGCGACATTAGTTATCAAACATAAATTAATATATGGACCAGATACCAAAATACCGACAGAAAACAGCTGACTTAATAGCCGGAGCTATTATTGTGAACAATTTAGTTTTAGGCGGATTGCTGTGGCTTATTCATCACTATACGTCTATTCCAACTCTATGGTTACTAGCAATCTTCTTATGTGGATCAGTGTTATTTTCGTTATTATTGGGGTGGTTAGTTTCGAATTATATTTCCCAACCGATAGCGATCTTGACCCAAGTTGTTGCTCATATATCGCCAGATAACGAAGCCGTAGCAGCGCCCGATACTAATACTAATATTATTGGAAGGGAAATAGTTACCGCTTTGGCTAATAAAATTTACCAGATTACTACCAATACATCTCGTCTAACCAGTAGTTTGGAATTAAAAAATATTGACTTACACAATAATGTAATTGCTAAATTCCTGCCCATACCTTTAATAATCCTCAATCAGGATTCTAATATTATTTTTGCCAATGGTGCTGCGCTTCAGTATGTCCATAAAACCGAGGCAGATACTGTTAATAAAAATATAAATTCTGTCCTGAATATGTCATTTAAAGATGAAAATACTTTTGAATCCTGGCTAATGAATAGCCGGGCTAACGTGGTTGTAGCCAGCCAAAGATGGGATCATGTCAAGCTCGAATTAGAAGAGAATCCAAAACCGTTGTTTTTTGATTTAGCCGCCTATTATAACAAAGGTCATCCTTATGGCTATGAAACCATGTTGGTACTTTTCGATCACACTAATTTGTATGGCCAGAGTGACAATGCCATGAATTATGTGGCCCTGGCAGTACACGAGCTCAGAACACCTTTAACATTATTACGCGGTTATATTGAAGCGCTTGAAGAACATATGGGCAACCGATTAACGGTTGAGGATTCTGCATTTGTTAAGCAGATGGATGCCGCCGCCCAACAACTCGTTACTTTCATAAACAATGTTCTCAATGTTGCCCGGATAAATGATGATCAGTTCGCCATTCAATTGCGTGAAGAAAATTGGGGGCAAGTTATTACATCAACAATTAATGACATGAGGTTAAGAGCCACGGTGCAGGGTATTACTTTAGAATTGGCAATTGCCCCAAACTTACCAACTGTCGCCGTAGATAAAATTAGTATGTATGAAGTAATTTCTAATCTCATTGATAATGCCATTAAATATAGTGCTAATGGCAAAAGAATTGTTATCAAAAGTTACATAAATAAATATGGGTTGATAGAAACGTCTATACAGGATTTCGGTGTTGGTATTCCGGAAAGTGTTATGCCAAATCTTTTTGATAAATTTTACCGGAGCCACCGTAGCCGTAATCAGGTTAACGGGACGGGATTAGGGCTTTATTTATGTAAATCAATAGTGACAGCCCACGGCGGCAATATCTGGGTAAATTCAAAAGAGGGTAATGGCAGCATTTTTAGTTTTACAGTCCTGCCATTTGCTAATCTGCCTAAAAATCTAAACAATGGCAAGCCAAACGCTGTAAGCAATGTCCATGGTTGGATAAAAAATCACACTTTATACCGACAATAAACCGTATCAAATAAGCATGGGGCAAGTATAATTTATAAGCTTTTTCGTCCTTTTGGACTCATCGGCATAAGTACTCACTTATGGAAAGCGTCCGGAAGTAAGAAAGAGAATTGTTGTGTGTGGCGAGGGCAGATTTTGCTCTCAAACATTCTCCTCCTTTTCCGGTAGCTCTCTGCTGCAACCAACAATCATTCTTTAGGAACTGATTTGCGGAAACAGTTCCAAAAGGCGCTGCAAAATAATGCCATAGGAGCTGAAAAAAAGAGACATATTTTGGCTAATGCCAAAATACCACCAGTTACGCCGAAATCCCACATTAAAAAAATACAAAAGAGGCATGATCCTACAAAAGAAAGAGCATAGACCTTGAAATTAGGGCGAACGTAATCGAGATACAGCCGGCTAAGAGCCATCTTTCTCCTTTAACATAAGGGATGATTGGGGAACAGAGAACTTTAAGGTCCGTCTGCGGAGCCTGTTTAGACTCAACAAAACCATCAATATATAACATTAAAATATATATTTGTCAATGCTTACGCTTAGGTGTGTATTAAACTAAGCTTCTTTTTTCTTGCTAATAAATTGATAAAGAATGGCGAAGGCCGCACTATACATTATTAGTAAGTAAATTGTCGCAATAATACCAATCACTGTGATTACGGGTAAAACCATCAAAATCATTACACCGACAATTCCATATATTTTACCGACGTGGCCTTTAGTGGCGTGCCAACTGGCTTTATATGCATCAATAGCACTTAATTTTTTATCAATTAGAAAGTAGGGAGCTAGTGCAACCCTAGGAACAATAATTAATCCTGGAATTATCAACAACAGAAACGACAGGCAAGTAAGAATAATAAGGGCATATAACTCCAATGCATTAACGTAAAATTTAATACATTGCTCAACAACTTGGTTAAAAGCCATTATCTTGCCATTCAACCGGCTAGATATAACTGAATTAAACAAATATCTATAAATACTCCCAAAAAAATCGAAACAATATTTCCAAATACTTTAAAACCAAAAGCCGGAAGATATCTCAATACTGATCCAACGACAATATTTATTAAAATCAGCTCAATAATCGGTACTAAATTTACCATTATTGCTTTTCGAGATGTTTTATAAACTCCGAAGGCACCTGGCCAGTCATTTTAGGAGTTGTTGTATAAATTTTGGCTAGGAGCTTGTTGGCTTTCGCCAGATTGAACTGTGTTATCCATCTTAATCAAGACTATATGCTAAACAATTGTTTATTTCAATATAGGCATTAGTAATATACTGATTGGTTTGGTAAATATGAGGGATGGCTGTCTTCTGCAAGCGGCCCCAAAGCAGATAATGAAAAATTAAAAGACTTGGCTATAAAAATAAAACAATCCATCAAATAATTAAACGGTTTTTAGTGAACCACCTCTTGTCGAATTGGAACCATATCCTAGAGGAAATCAATCAGTGACACGAACTTCTAAAGGGTACACCTTCGGGCACTAACATTCCCGCAGGGGGTGGAATCTATTAGTGCTAGGTTCTTATCTACTATCCAAGTTCTATTAATTGCTAGCGTTTTAATAGTTTGTTGACTTTTATAGCTATCTTATGAGAATTAGAACTTTGTATCTTCTCATATTTTTCTAGGATTTCTAAATTTTGTTTAGTAAGCTCGTCGTTCTTACGAACTAAATTATTTATTTGTAAAGTAGTTCGATTCATAGGATCGGTGAAAGCAGAGTTGATTATTCTCAGTAATTCTACTCTATCAAAACCACAAATTATGTTTTGATATTTATATTTAACCGTATTTTCAAAATAAAACTGGGAACGTGACTTACTTTCATTCAAGTCCAAGAGACGTCCTTCATCAAAAGCAAATATATAAGGAAAATTTTTATATACTTTGTCTACAAAATCTGGCAACGAAATTCTGTTAAAAATGTTCAAACAGTAAGGATTTGCTTCTATTATGGTCACTGGTCTAAATTTTGATATAAACTTACGTGCACCTTCAAGGAATTTAAGCTCGTGTCCTTCTATATCCACCTTTAATACATCGCATCTGGTAATACCGAGCTTAC
>JBEKIY010000030.1:0-7579 GCA_050011495.1 Saccharimonadales bacterium (SeqCode)
TGGCGGTAATCAACACCGGGCCCGAAGCCAACGGGCGGTTGGGCATGACGTCGAAACTCGGGTGGAGATTAGCTTTGAGCAAGCAGTTTTTGGCACCGAAGTCGATTTGCATTTAAACCTTGAGGACAGTTGCCCACACTGCAAGGGCACCATGACAGAACCGGGCTATGAACTTAAGACTTGCGAGACCTGCCAAGGCAGTGGGCAAGTAGTCAATGTCACGCGCACGATTTTTGGTAATATCCAACAGGCAACCGTATGTCCAACTTGCCATGGCAATGGTAAGGTACCTGAAAAAATATGTAGTCAATGTCACGGCAAGGGAACGCAAAAAACTGCTCAAAAAATCGTCTTGAAAATCCCAGCCGGGATTGATGATGGCGCCACAATTCGTCTGCGCGAACATGGCGAAGCGATAGCTAATGGCACTAAAGGAGATCTATTCGTAAATATTAGGGTTAAACCGCACAAAAAATTCACCAGGGAAGGTGACTTAATACTAAGCGAAGAGCATATTGATATGGTTGACGCAACACTTGGTTCTGAGACGACAGTTGAAACTGTCGATGGACCGGTCCGCATGAAAATCCCAGCGGGCACCCAATCGCATTCCGACTTTAAACTGTCTAACCATGGTGTGCCACACTTACGCAGCAATTCACGCGGCGCGCATATTGTTACTGTGATAGTAGATACACCAACCAAGCTGACTAAATACCAGAAAGAAGTACTTGAAGCATTTCGCGATAATAACGAGAAGTCTGGCTTTTGGCGTTAGCAAATCGCCAATTAATAGCTATTTTTGTATTGTCTTGTTAAATAAAATACATAGGTACTATTATTGTTCACACATTGCTGCATTGATTGGCAATTACCAAAATCATATTTGTCATAGGCAAAGAAAGTTGCGGTTTTTTCTTGAAGGTCTTTCCCTGAAACATTAGATGGCATCTGCCGAATCGGATAACCGATATAGAAGTTTATTGGAATAACAACTTGATTGGCATATTGTTGGGTCTCGTATTGCTTATAAGCTTGTTTGACAAATAAACTGACCGTCATATGATCACTGTGATCGGGGTACTGGGTACTTATAAAATCGGATTGAGTATTAATTTCTGTTGTCTGATAGGCATCCATCAAAGCGCTTAAAGCGGCCGTTAATTGCGCCGAACTGTAGTATGATTGGTGGTCAACGGAATTTATAACGTTGATTTTACCCGAATACAATTTAGCTAAACTTTCGTATCCCGAGGAGTTAAATCCCTGGCCCGATAAGTTACCATCCGGAAGATGCATAAAAATTAATGAAATATTGGTATTACCTTTCGGGTTGGAAACTGCAATATACTCATGACTTGATAACTCGACAATTCTTTGGACCCAGATCGTGCTTGGACTTTTACCGAGCATATTATCATAAGCCGCTTCGGAGCCTTCCTCACGGCTTAACCAATAATATTCTCCCCGTCCATCATCGCCGGCCGTTAGGTAAATTGTCCGGATACAATAACCGGCCTGAATCTCATGTGTCAGATCCGGGTTCATGAATAATAAATCATCGTCCTCATGGGCGACGATATTCATAACCGTGAGAGTGCTGCAGGAAGTATCGGGTAGTTGGCTTAGGTTTATAGGTAATACGGTAGCCGGACCCTGGGGCGGTTGAGGATTTTTTGGTTTATTGGTATGAATTCCATAATCATAGTACATAAGTAATTCTTTAGGTTGGCTTAAAGTACCGGCTATTAATACGCTGGCATTAGGTCGGCCGTAATAGTTTACGACTTGCTTTAGCGTGCAATTCGGATAATTCGTTAAATTACCTTCTAAAGTCAACAAATAAGCGAAGCTATGTTTATTTAAATTAGTTTGCCAAGTTGTACTGCTGAGCATCTGTTGCGGTTCAGTACAACTAGCAAGCGGCGTAACGGTTAATTTGTTGTGATCAGCTAGGTTAATCGGTACAACCCGCCAGTAATCACCCACCAGTGCGTCGACTGGGTGAATGGCTAATACTTTAGCAATAATTGCATTACGCTGATTTTGGTTAGCTAGAGCATTATTGTCGGCAGTATAGTTACGCAGTACCGTAAACACGCCCAAAACCACAGACAGTATAATTACCACACCTAAGCCAACAACGTACTGGGGTTGCCATTTTTTGCTCCTAGCATAGGTTGCTATTGATATAAAGACCGCAAACAAGCTGATTGTTAAATAACGGGCATCAACGGCGTAATAATGATCAGTCAATATAAAACTAATAAAAGCTATGGCAGTTGTCCAAATAAGCATGATTGATAATAGGGATGGTTTATCAGTTAAAAATTTACTTTGGCGATTGACCCAACTTTTATGGAGTAAGCGAACAACGATATATAAGCCAAATATCAGAATAATTGCGTTTACTACGTATTCAGGACCGCTTAACCCGGCAAGTCTAGTTAATAATGCATGCGGGATTTTACTTACAACGGTAGAGTTAGAAGCCGGATTCGCCCCGAAATTAGTAAATAGTCCAAAAATTGTATAGAAAACTCCTAGAAAAAAGTTAGGAACCTTACTAGCAATACCGTATGGACTAAGGTTCGCTTGGCTTGATAAATGGACAATATGACTGGAGTTAAGCAGAGCCAATATGCCGATGGCTATTACCGATGCAACCACACTTAAACTTAACCAGCTGATAGAGGTTGTAACCAACTTCCAGGCTCGGCAACTACCATATACGACCAGGGCGATGAGTGCTCCACCAATACTTACTACCAAGAATAATTTATCGCTGGCAATTAACAAACTTAAACAGGCTACCGCCAACCAAAATCCCCGACTTTTAACTCGCGGCGAACGAATAATTATCATGAGACTCAGGATATAGACAATGTATTCGATGTTGCGTGTGGCTAACATTGCCATATTAACGGGTAAGACGCCGCCGGCATAGGGTTGGGCCGGTACTAGTAATAGAACAGAAGCTAACGCTAAGCAAATAGTTCCAAAGATTAATGGTCGTCGGTCTATTTTATAGATGATCGCTACTAGGGCCATAACTGTAAGCATAACCAGGATTACTGTAAAAACAGTAAAATCTAAGTTTGTCGTACCAAAAAGTTTTATAAGTAAAAAGACCGGCCATTTAATTAGAAAACTTTGCGCACTAGGAAAAGTTGCAGCGTGAAAAGTTGTGGAATTTTTTAATAAGTCAGTATTAATTAATTGGTCGGCATTACCAACTTGTAAGTGGGCGCTTAATAACGACCAGAATAACGTTGAACCAAAAATAATAGCCACCGATAGAGCCATGTAGACTTGGCCAAAATAAGATGAACTAATAAATTTTATAAAATTCTTATAGCTTGGATTACGAGTCCAACGTTTACTAATCTTTTTAAGTTCCGTTTTTGTTTTTAAAACCATAATTTGCTGTCCAGTCGCATAGTCCGGAAAATATGCCGTTTATAGATATAAAAATTCCAGATAGTGGTAATCGCTAGAGCAATTGTTCGAGCGATTACGGCTGGTACCGGCGGCGATAATAATTTGGTAACTAACAGCGTAAAACCAAAATTGAAAAGTACCAGGATAGAAAAAACTAAAATTTGCGGTATCAATATACGGTGGTGCAGTTCCCGGTCATGGAACGTCACGATTTTCTGGAGTATAAACGATAAGATTAGTCCTAACCAAAAACTTAGACCAACTGCTATCACGGCGCTAGCTCCAAGCTTTTGAGCAACAACAATAGTTAATACTTCAAATAAATAGACACTAACGCCAATTATAATATAACGTTGTCCGATTCGCTCAAATAATGAATGAAATTTATTTCTCATGGTTAGGCTTTCTCGTCTCGATGCCGGCTGACTTGGCGAAATCTATAACGTACAATGGACGATGCAAGCTTTGGTTATGGATGCGTGAGACATAAAGCGACAAAATCCCTTGCGACATCAGAACTATACCTACCAAAAACAATAATAAGATTCCGAGCATGGCCGTACCAGTGAATTTCCAGTGCAGTGGATCGTTAAGTAATAATTGTTCAATGATGACCACTATCCCTAGGATAAATGATGCGATGGTTATAAATATTCCCAAATAGCCAAACATATAAAGCGGCTTTGGTGTCAACGACGTAAAACTATTAGCTGCCAGCCCCATTAGTTTAGGCAGACCGTAACTTGGCGTTCCGCTTTGCCGTTGTTTGGCCGTGAATTCGATGTACTCACGTTTAAAACCTACCCAATCGATTAACCCTCTAGTAATTCTATCGGTCTCAGGTAGGGTTAAGAAAACTTGTTGAACCGATTTATCGATCAGTCGGAAATCAGTGGCACCTCTAATTAACTTTTGTCCGGCTATGCGATTAAAAATTTTATAAAACAACCCTGCCGTTAGACGTTTAACCCATCCAAAATCACTACTGTCGGTCCGTAAGCCAATAACGACTTGAGCACCAGCTTGCCATGATTTAATAAATTCAGGGATCAACTCGACTGGATGCTGTCCGTCACTATCTAGCATTAAGATAGCTTGTCCACGAGATTGAGCGATAGCGGCTGACAGAGCTTTTTCTTTCCCAAAGTTCCTCGAGAAAGATATTAATTTAACTCGCGGATCGTTTCGGTGCCACTCACTAATTAACTTTGCTGTATCGTCAATACTGCCATCATCGCAGTATATTACTTCAAATTCTTTAACTGATTGTTGCAAAACATTAATTAAAGATGAGTGAAATTCAGGTAAGCCTGCACTTTCGTTATATACAGGCACCACAATAGACAATAGATAATCTTGAGTTTTAGGCATTACAGCGGATATTTATGGGATAATTATAGCAAAACAAGTAGCAATTTACTTAAAATCATTAACTTATAGACGATAATTTTTAACCTGTTTATGCTAGGAAAATAAATAAAAAGTGTTATAATATAAAATAATGTCATTAATTGATAAGGATTAGTTAATTCTATGGCTGCGTTAAATTTACGTAAAATTCGGATCATCGGTCGTCATACATTAATTACTCTGCCAGATTTTCAACTGGTTGATATACCGGCTAAAATTGATACTGGTGCTTACAGTTCTTCGATCTGGGCAAGTAACATCAGCGAAGTTGACGGTGAGTTAAAGTTTATGCTGTTTAACAAGCAATCATCTTTTTATACAGGCAAGGAAATTACAACCAAAGTCTACAAAGTCCTTACTATCAGAAATTCTTTTGGTCACACTGAAGTTCGCTACAAAGTTCCCCTAAAGGTGAAGATAGAAGACCGGTTAATGAAGATACAATTTACGCTATCCAACCGTTCAGCTAATCGGTTCCCGATTCTAATTGGACGGCGCACACTGCAAAGTCGTTTTGTAGTTGATGTCTCAAAAGCGCCGACAGTAGCTGAAAACGGTAAAAACGTTATCGACGAAATTAGGCGAGACAAAAATACTGGTTCGTGGTATTGTTTGGGAGTTAGCGAAGTCCAACGTTTAGTTTCAAGTTTACTACCGCTTAATAGAGTTGGAATTCGTAACGTTTTTTAAGCAGTTGCTTAAACCAAGTATCAGGAGAAATGACATGAGAATTATAATTTTGTCTAAAGAACGAGGTAATTATTCAACCAGACGCTTAAAAGAAGAGGCTATACTCCGGGGGCACGAAGTACGGGTTATTGACTATGGCAAGTGTTATGTGACCATTGAAAGAAACAGTCCAGTGGTTCGTTATGAAGGTGAAGAAGTAAAAGATGTTGACGTTATCATCCCGCGTATCGCGGCATCTTTAACGATGTATGGCGGTTCAATTGTCCGACAATTCGAAATGCAGAATGTTTTTACAACTACAAGTTCAATTGCTCTAGTCAGATCACGCGATAAATTGCGCAGCATCCAGCTTTTGGCGAAAGCCGGAGTTGATATTCCTAAAACGGTTTTTGCCCGCGAAACTGCCGAACTGCAAAACGTCATCGAACAAGTCGGCGCCGCACCGCTGATAATTAAAGTTGCCCGTGGCACACATGGTAATGGAGTTGTTCTTGCTGAAACCGCCAAAGCAGCACGCGCTGTAATGCAGGCTTTTTACGTTGAAGGCGTTTCTTTCTTAGTCCAGGAGTATATCGCAGAAAGCGCCGGGACTGACATCCGTGTTTTTATTGTTGGCGGTAAAGTCGTTGCCAGCATGAAGCGACAAAGCTTAAATGAAGATTTTCGATCCAATATTCATCAAGGTGGCACCGGTAAGCCAACCCGGTTAAGCGACGAAGAACGTAAAATTGCCCAGAAGGCCGCTCGGGCCATGGGTTTATCGATATGTGGCGTTGATATAATTCGTTCAAATCGCGGGCCGTTAGTGCTGGAAGTCAATGCCAGTCCAGGTTTTGCAATTGAGAAGGTGACTGGTCATAATGTTGCAGGGAAGATCATTGAATATATTGAACAAAACGCAAAGGGCAGACGTCGTAAAGACCGTATTGGCGCATAAAAGGCGCTGGCTAGTTATTATCGCGTTAGCTTTGATAATACTAGTATTAGGGCTATTAAGTGTCAGGACAACCCCCCAAAAAACTACTTCTCTCGGCCTTGGTGGGAAGAATATTTCGCTTTTAGTTTCTAAGACAACCCAACAATTGGAAACTGGCTTAGGGAATCGAGCCTCATTACCTACTAATGAGGGTATGTTGTTTATTTTTAATACACCAGCGATCCAATGTTTTTGGATGAAAGACATGCATTTCCCAATAGATATAATTTGGCTAAGCGCTACAAAAAACATTCTTTATATCCAACCGGACGTATCACCCAATACTTATCCAGAATCATTTTGCCCACCTTTTCTAGCTAAATACGTAATTGAGTTGAACAGCGGCCAAGCCAAAGAAGCTGGGCTTATAAATGGGAATAAACTCGAGTTCTAAACGCCCATGCTATAGTATGAGAATATGACACCATTGGTTTTATTTGGCATAATTGTTGCCGCCCCAATAGTTCTAATAATGTTAACCCGAGTAAATGCAGCTATACTGTTTATGAGTATCTGTGTTGGCGAAGTGTTAGTACAATATTTAGGTAGTGATGCGGCGACGGTTGTAACCGCCTTTTCATCGCACGGTACCCAATTTAGCAGCAGCTCAATCAGAATTATATTGCTATTCTTACCTGCCATATTAACTATGATATTCATGTTTCACAGCGTAAAAGGGTCTAGATTGATATTAAATATTCTACCAGCTATCGGAACGGGATTACTATTGGCCCTATTAATTGAACCGTTGTTGTCACCGAGCATGCAGCGTACTTTAGGCAAAGAAAGCCTATGGCAGAATGTTATCCAAGCTAGAGCTTTGATTGTTGGTGTCAGTGCTTTGATTAGTCTTTTTTATTTATGGTTCCTACATCGAAAATCTTGGAGCAGTGGTCATGGGCATAAATCAAAACACGAGGATTAGTTAATTTTGAAATTTATAGAGATCCACCACTTGTAGATAAAGTACGAAACAATTATACTTGACACGATATAATCTAACCTGAGCAGTTAAGTTATACATGGGCCCATAGCTCAGTTGGTTAGAGCACCTGCCTTTTA
>JBEKIY010000031.1:0-7540 GCA_050011495.1 Saccharimonadales bacterium (SeqCode)
AAAGAAATTATGGAACAAACTACTTAGATTATTTGAAAGCCATGTAACCTGGGCAGTTGCACCTCCTCTGTTACTGTTCTCTGGTTTTGTACCAGTGTTATTTAATCCTCAAAGCTACGGTGCAATTGTACTTCCGCATATAATTAGCAGAGTTCAAGAGATAGCTTTAGTCGGGGCATTAGCTACTTTATTCATTTGTTTTAAAACTTTACCCCCAAAACCTAAGCGCTATAAAGCCAACCGATCAATATTCATGGTCCTTCAATGGGTATTAATGCCCGTTACAACCTTAGCTTATAGCTCATCAGCCGCACTTTATTCTCAAACGCGCCTAATGTTTGGGCGATATATTGGGAAGTTTGATGTTACCGAGAAAGCTGTCATTCAGGACACTAAAAAGTGAATCTTCTTAGTCAATATTAATTACTAGGTTCTATTGGTGTTTCACCAATAATATGCTTTGTAATAGGTAGCAGCTACTTTATCAAACCTTCTTAATGTTAAATATGCCTGCTGTTGTATTAATACTAAAGAGACACAGGAATCCTCAACTTTTAGTAAAAGACGACTAATAATGGTATCTGTGATCGAACTAGCATCGCTCAGGGCAGTTGGTCGGTGTTCGCAGCTTCTATATATGCTAATAAATAAATTATCTCGTGAAAATGGTAAATACCTTGGTTCTTTAGTGTGTCTATCGATCATTAATGAGGTATTTTCATTAATTTTCTCAGTAGTTGTAAAAATTTGACCGCAAATCTGACATTTTCGCCGGCGCCATTTTCGATTTAGTTTACGTTGCAATCGGGAATTAATAATATTAGTTGTGCCGCCACAATATATACATACCATGACAATATATTGACGTATAACTATAAAAAATTCTAGTGGAAAATGGCAAAATCTAGGTGGATAAAAAACCCAGCTTTTGCTGGGTTTTATATTCTTATCTACTTACGCGTATCCCTGATCTGATACGCCTTACTCTTATAATAGGTTTTTGAAACTTCAATTCCTCGTAAAATAGCTTGAAATTATCAAGCGTGCTACGTTTATTGGTACTCACAAATAAGCCTCAATTAACACGCTAATGTTAACACAAAAATATTAAAATTACAAGCTTAAGAAGTTTTTAACAGATTAAAAATATTTAAATATTATGGTGGGCCCTAGAGGATTTGAACCTCTTACCTCCGCTACGTCAAAGCGGCGCTCTGGCCAAGTGAGCTAAGAGCCCATATTCATCCTGCACTAATTAACAGGACTATAGAACAGAGTATCATCCTTTTAAAAGAAAGTGTAGAAGCTAAATTAAATTTGATTTATATAAAATACCCTATGGTAGGGTAGTAAATATAAAAAGTCTTCCACAGGTCTTATGTAGGAATAACAATAAAATAAAGCTAGCATTATTGTACCAACTGTATTATATTAACTGTACGGGTGAAGTTTTGGGATGTGTTATAATCGCTACTAGGCGGTGAGGCGAAGTCACTAATCGCTTAGCTTCGTTGGCAGTCAGAACGTACGATAACGTGCTGGCATGAGTGCCTCTTAGATTGAGGAAGTCCGGTGGAACCACCTAAGTATTTTGCGACATAATATTTGGGCCCGAGACGCGTAATTTCCACAATTGTTAAATGTATTTGCGAGAATATTTAACAGGAAAACGCGTCTTTTTTGTATTTAATAGATAAGGATGGTAAATATGCAAACAGAAACTGATGTAGATAAAATACGACATAGTTTAGCGCATATCATGGCTAATGCCATTCAGCGTCTCTGGCCTGATACTAAATTTGGTATTGGTCCAGTTGTTGAAAATGGGTTCTATTATGATGTTGATTTAGGTGAGATTAAGCTATCTGAAGCTAATTTTGCTCAAATCGAATCAGAAATGAAAAAAATTATTGCCGCTAATGAACCCTTTGAACATATTAATATGGGGATTGATCAAGCAATAGAATGGGCGCAACAGAGTAATCAACCCTATAAGTTAGAACTTCTTAATGACCTAAAACGAGAAGGGACGACCAATCTAAAAGATTTAAATATTTCAGAATTAGGCATTGCGAACAATAATAACAGTAAAGTAGAAAACGTTTCTTTTTATCGTAGTGGTGATTTTATTGATTTATGTAAGGGGCCGCATGTTGTATCAACCGGTCAAGTTGGGGCATTTAAACTTCTCCGGATATCTGGTGCATATTGGCGCGGGCAAACTAGTAATCCTCAGATGCAAAGAGTTTATGGCTTAGCTTTTCTCAGTGAAGCAGAAATTAAAAAACATCTTGAATTAATTGAAATGGCGAAACAACGTGATCATAGAAAACTTGGGCAAGAGTTAGACTTGTTTACGTTTTCTGAACTTGTTGGCTCGGGATTACCGTTGTTTACTCCTCGTGGTGCAATTCTTCGTGACAATCTGAATGATTATTCTCAAGAATTGCAGCAAAAACACGGCTTCGAAAGAGTCTGGACGCCTCATATGGCGAGCGAAGAGCTCTATAAAAAGTCGGGTCATTTAGATAAATTTCCGGAACGTTTTTCGGTAAGCAGCATTGAAAGTGATGAGAAATTTATGCTAAAACCGATGAATTGCCCACACCATATTCAAATATTTTCCAGAAAACCTTGGAGTTATCGAGAATTACCAGTTCGATATATGGAAAATACGACGAATTATCGGGATGAAAAAAGCGGCGAATTACATGGATTGGCTAGAGTACGATCATTATCACAAGATGACGGTCATATATTTTGCCGGGAAGACAACATAGAAGAAGAAGTAAATTCTATTATTGAAATGGTTGTAACTTTATATAAGGTTCTAGGGTTGGATTATTTTGCAAGGGTATCGACCAGAGACACCTCTAGTCAATATTTAGGAGACCCGGTGTTATGGGAAAAATCTGAATCGATAATTAGAAAGGTAGCTGCTAGCTCAGGTATAAAAACGATCGAAGGAATCGGCGAAGCAGCATTTTATGGGCCAAAAATTGATTTTTTGATTAAAGATTCATTGCAGCGGGAATGGCAATGCGCCACCATCCAAGTAGATTTTGTATTACCGGAACGTTTCGGGTTGGAATATGTAGACAAAGACGGGTCAACCAAACGACCCGTGATAATTCATAAAGCATTACTCGGAGCAGTTGAACGCTTTTTGGCGGTCTACATAGAGCATACTGCCGGACGATTCCCGATATGGTTAGCTCCTGAACAAGTGAGAATATTAACTGTAAATCAAGAGAAAAGAACTGTCGATTTTGCTAATGAAATTGCTGGCCAACTTCGACAAAGTGGTGTTAGATTTACAATAGATAATTCCAACGAGTCAGTTGGGAAAAAAATACGTTTGTCGGAGATTATGAAGATTCCGTACTCAGTTGTTGTAGGCGATAAGGAAATTGAAAGTAAGAAACTTCAGCCACGTATTAGAACAGACCTCGGTATTAACCAAGATGCCATAGATATTGATACATTTGTTTCGGCAATCGTGAAAGAAACAAGTGACCGGATCCAAAAATCTAGCTTGTCTAAGTAATATGCCGCGGGTCGATAATGAGTTTAAAAATAAAGTATATAAGGTTGTTAGCCAAATTCCTCAAGGTAGAGTAATGACATATGGGCAAATAGCTGCTCTGTGCGGCGCAGCTTGGGCGGCATGGGAAGTCGGGCAAATTGCGCATTTTGGACCAGAATATTTACCATGGCAAAGAGTAGTAAATAAGAAAGGTTATCTAGCGAATGGCTTCCCAGGTGGCAAAGAACATCATAAAATTTTGCTTGAGACCGAAGGTATAGTAGTAAACGAAGAGTACCAGGTTAATATTAAAGAATTAATATGGCAGCCATAAACAAATCAATACTACCGCTGATAGTTATAGTTGGAGAGACTGGTTCAGGAAAATCTGCACTTGCCTTAAAGCTTGCTCAACAGTTCAACGGAGAAATAATTGCCGCCGATTCACGCACTATATATAAAGGACTAAATATTGGTACGGCCAAACCAAGCCACGCTGATCAAATACTTGCGACTCATCATTTACTAGACATAACAACTCCTGATAAACCTATCACAGTAGTTAAGTTTAAACATTTAGCGTTAAATGCTATCTCAAGCATTAAAATGCGTGGTAAGATACCGATTCTTGTTGGTGGGAGTGGTTTATACATAGATGCTGTTATATTTGATTATAATTTTTTACCAGCTCCAGATCCAATAATACGCAATCAACTCGAGCAATTAACAATATCAGAACTTCAAGAAGTAATTAAAAGAAGAGGCACCCAATTACCTGAAAATTATTTAAATAAGCGATATCTTATTAGAACAATAGAAACCAAAGGCAAAAAACCGACAAAAAGCCAGTTACAATCAAATACTATACTGATTGGGTTAAGTATTTCTAAAAATGATCTAACTAAACGACTTGAAGATAGGGCAAGATCAATGCTTAACCTAGGGCTAATTAAAGAGACTAAAATAGCAGTAAAAAAATATGGCTGGGGAGCAGAGGCTTTACGGGCGCCGGCATATAAATCAGTCCAACAATTTCTGGAAGGTCATATAAGTAAAAACGAGATTATTGGTCTTTGCGTAAGTTTGGATTTAAAGTTAGCGAAGAAACAACGTACTTGGTTTAAACGAAACAAAAGTATTCAATGGGTTGAAAAACAGATACAAGCTGTTGATATAATAACAACCTTTTTGAATAAACAATAGATACTTACTTGTCATCGTCTGATACAATAGAAATATGATCGAGCAATTGTTTGGGTCAAAAACAAGAGTCAAGTTACTACGTCTGTTTTTCAGTAATCCCAACAGATCATTCTATGTTCGTGAGATTACAAGAAAAATTGACGAACAAATTAATTCCGTACGTAGGGAATTAGCTAACTTATTAAGTATCGGGATTATTTCTTCCGATACTACCAATAATCGTCTATATTACGAAGTTAACCAGGCTTATGAATTATATGAACCGTTGCATATGATGTTTGGCGTTAATCCATCAGAAATCAAAGCCGAAAGTCCTACGCCAAAAACTACAGAACCAGATTCATTGAAATCACTTGGCAATGTTGATTTGGCCATCTATACTGGTCAATTTACCAGAGATGTGGCTGCAGAAGTTGATATTCTGATAGTTGGCGACATTAATCGCACTCGGCTAGCAAATTATATTACAGCCCTTGAAAGCGACGAAGGCAAAGAATTGCGCTACACACTTATGGATAAAAAAGAATTTAACTACCGTCGTCAGATAAAAGATCGTTTTCTTACTGATCTATTAACTTCAAAAATGCAAGTATTAGTAGATAAACATGGTTTACTAGAAGTAACTAATAAAGATAAGTAAGAAAAGGTATATGCAATATGGAATTACGTTTTTATGGTGCTAACTGTTTGGTTTTTATTACTAGACAAACACGGGTTGTTGTAGACGATAATTTAAATGAGCTAGGTAGCAAGACTGTATTAAAAGCTGACGATATAGCAGTTTACACAAACCAACATAGTCTTCCCTTAAAGCCCGTAAAGTTAGTTATTGATGGACCAGGCGAGTATGAAGTCTCAGGCGTTAGTATCCAAGGTGTTGGCGCAAGAAGTTTTATAGATGAACCGAATCAAAAAAATGCAACACTGTACAAATTATTGATAGATGATATCAGAATACTTATAACTGGGCACATATTTCCAGAACTTAGTGATAATGAGTTAGAATCGATTGGCGCCGTCGATATATTATGTATCCCAGTTGGGGGTAATGGTTATACGATGGACAGTATTGGGGCTCTTGGTCTGATTAAAAAAATCGAACCAAAATTGATTATCCCAACTCATTATGCCTACAAATCTTTGCATTACCCAGTGCCACAACAATCACTTGAAGATGTACTTAAAAATATTGGCATGGAACCGAAAGAAACAATTCAAAAATTAAAAATTAAACCAAACGACCTTCTAATTGATAATACTCAGTTAATAATCGTTGAGCCAATATCATTATCAAATGATCAGGATAAATAACTGACTTACCTATACCGATTTAGGTTTAGCGTGGCTAGTAATTACACCCTGTTTTTTAAGTCGGCGAATTGCTTGAGTGCTAAGCTTAACTTTTGATTTCTTGCCATTAATAGTTAATGTCTTAGTTTGAAGATTTGGCTTCCAAGTCTTTTTGGTATGACGTTGAGAAAAACTAACGTTATTCCCATATTGTTTACCTTTACCGGTGATTTCACATTTTTGCATCTTTAACTTTCCCTTTAGCTGAGGTGTTATTGTAACGACTTTCAAAGAGATCGTCAACTTATTATGTATGCCAAAAGATACTGTTATACTGGATTAATAATGTTAACATCACTGACAGCTCTAGAAAAAGTATTTTTTGTAGTAAGTCTTATTCTAACCATACCCGTTCATGAAGCCATGCATGGTTATATGGCGCATTGGCTAGGTGATGACACTGCTGAAGTTGCCGGACGATTAACTCTTAATCCCCTTAAACATATTGATCCATTTACGACAATATTACTGCCTACTGTTATGGTCTTGCTTGGACTTCCTCCATTAATGGTGGCTAAGCCTGTGCCGTTTAATCCCTACCGAGTTAAATTCGGAGAATATGGGGCAGCGTTAGTTGGTTTAGCTGGTCCGCTTAGTAATATCCTAATTGCAATTATAGCTTCCGTATTCTTGAGAATCGAAGCAGTTAATCTAAGCATTAACGTGATCCAATTTTTAGAAATTTTAATAGATGTTAACGTCGCACTGTTCATAATTAATATGATACCAATACCACCACTTGATGGATCGCGCGTACTTTACGCTTTTGCTCCTGAGCCACTTCAGAAAATTATGCAACGCATAGAATCGTTTGGATTTACGTCAATAATATTTATCTTCTTAATAATATTCTTATTCTTTGGACAAGGCATCTATTCTCTAGAAGTTCATCTTGTAAATATATTACTTGGCTAGCTAAGAAAAGAAGACATATAATATAAACTGGCTGGGAATACTGCCGAGTAGATGATTATCTGAATATAAAAATAACGGGAACTTAATATTTTTAATAACCGTGGTTATTAAGTGAGAGTACCCACCTGACATCGATCAGGTTTAATCATTTCGGTGGTACCCAGTCATTTAAGTTTCGGGGTGTAGCGCAGTTGGCTAGCGCGTACGGCTGGGGGCCGTGAGGTCGCAGGTTCAAGTCCTGTCACCCCGACCAGCAAGGATTTTGTGCATTTGGAAGTACGTCTTGAACGGTTCCCGTATCTGGCAATCGACCACATTTTGGTCATCAACAGTCACGTTCAAGTAGATTAAGCGGGTTATTCTGTCCTTCGCTGCAATGTCAGCGGCTTTAAGATATAAATCAGCACTTTTAGCAATGTTCAAGAACTCCTCAAAGCTCAACATATCCTGTTGGGGGTTAGTGATTTGCTCCTGTAACTTATCAATCTCGTCCTGTATCCGTTCCTGTTCCACTACTTGGTCGGCTATATAAGCCTCATTCGTTTT
>JBEKIY010000032.1:0-7448 GCA_050011495.1 Saccharimonadales bacterium (SeqCode)
GAAAAACCGAAGCCGAAGCCTATCAGGCAACCATTGATTCGTTTGGTGATGTTACAGAAATCATGGAACAAGTTCAATACGCACCTAAGGCTGAGCCAGAGGAAGATCGTTCAATCGGTAAAATGTTGAAGGATACTTTTCGATCAGCTAAAAGAAGTCGCTCCAAATTTTCTTCATCCGAACTAAAACAAAGCGATCTAAGTGAAACCGATCTTACGGGGGCTGATTTCAGTTTTAGTTCACTAGCTGAAACTAACTTTGATAAAGCCATACTAACCACCGCGAAATTTCGCGGCTCGGCCCTTAAGAAAGCCTCATTTAAAGGCGCGAATTTAGTCGGCGCAACTTTTGCCGGCAGTGATCTAACGGGATCTTGTTTTGATCATGCGGATCTAACGAATGCTAGATTTAAAGCTGCGGCTCTCAACGGCGCAACGTTTAAAGAAGCTTCATTAAATAACACAAACTTCAGCCATTCTGATCTCAGTAATGTCTCGTTCGAAAACCAAACACTCGTTGGCACAATCTTTGATAATTCTTCCCTTAAACAAGCCAGCTTTAAAAACGCAAATCTTCATGACGCCTCATTCCATCACTCTGAAGTCAAGCACACCATATTTGACGGCGCAAAAATGGACAAGATAACTTATGCCCTACTCAAGGGAGCCAAGGCCAACCTAGACAAAGTTGAGATTCAGTAATCGGACAGCAGCGATAATTTTCTAATTTTGCTCAGCTTCCTTCTCTTGTTGGTGCTTATCACGCCATTCTTTAATCTTAGCTAGGTCTTTCTCATTGGCTTTTGCGACCATTTTCTCGATTATCGCTTTAGCGCCAGCTTCGTCTATGCCCTTTTCATCAAGCACTAAACGCAGCTTGCTTAATTTAAAAGAAACTTTTTTAAATAACCACAATAAATGCTCATCAATTTTATCTTCCGGAACACCAAGTTCAGTCACCATTGAAGTTAATTTGGCTTTCTTGTCATCATCCATTTTATGCTCTTCGTCTTTATTCCACATAGTTTAGGTCCCTCTGTTTAATCTTATACAGTGATTCAAGTTAAGCATGACTTCCTTCGGGTTGGCTGTAAGAATTTCATATTAAGGGATATCACATAATTCCCCTGGCCAGATTATTGGCTAAAGGTTAAACGGAAAATTTCTAGCTTAGTAACTTTGAATATTCTTTAGTTGATTAACTAACCCCTGTAATTGAGGCGACTGGCAAGTCGGTTCAGTATAGGCATAGATAGTGTCCCCGTTATTTAATTTCTTGCTAAATTGCAACTGAAAGTTTGAGCCGTTATTCTGCGGCGCATAAAACAACTGGACACCGCGCGTACAAGCTTGAAGATTAGGCACCTGTTTTAAGATTGCCGCTTCCTGAACGTTAGCATTTTTTAGATAATTAATTCCCTGAGCATTTAATAACTTACTTTCAGCGGTGGCGATAATTTCTTTAGATGTAACCTGCAAGTCTAACGGTCCTGAGAAACTATTATTCAAGTAAACGATTTGTTGCAAACTAAATTTTTGATTAGCCCCCACAATCATTAATCTGGCATCGGGAAAATATACTTGTCCGGTCGCGGCATCGACTGGCGCCAAGACATCAAGATTATTAATAGCCGAATCCAAATAACTGGTTATCAAAGCTTGCGACGAAACGTTCGTCGAATTTACTCGATACAAATGCCAGTCATAGATTAATTGGAAAATAACGAAGCCAAAGAATATGAGGGCAATTGGTATAATAACAAAGTGTTTTTTGACCTTAGTGTTTATGCTAATTTTCATATTTTTATATTAACAGAATAAATATGAAAACTAACTATCTAATGCCGTTTAACGTAATAACAGATAAATATTTGGTATGATTGGTTTATGTCAAAAGTAATTATACTGCGCGGTAATTCGGGATCGGGCAAAAGCACTGTAGCCAAAGAACTAATCAAATCAATCAAACATAAAACCGTAATAGTTGAGCAGGATTACTATCGAGTTCACATGTTTTTTCCGTTAGGTGAGCATAAAGAAGAAGTTAGAGAATTAATGCTGCAAAATGTACTTTACTGCTTAGCGCATGATTACGACATTTTATGGGTAAGTATTTTTCACAAACCGGCTGCCCAAGATTATTTCGAAGAATTTTTTAAGAACCATCATCCCGCTGATAATTTCATATTTAGTTTCCAAACTAGCTTTGAGGAATCCATTAAACGGCATCAAACCCGCCCGCAGAAAAATGAGTTTGGCATAAAAGATATGAAAGAATGGTATAAACCGACAGAACCCCTGGGTTATGATTTTGAATTCATAATTCCTGAAAGTAACACGATTCAGCAAACCGTAAAATATATAAAAGACACAGCTAAAATATAATTCACTATATATGTTTAAATAACTCAATGGTTTGTTCTATCTCTTCTTGGATACCATCAATACAGTTATAATTTTTAACTTCATCACTGTTAACCCAGGCGTAATCCGTGAAAGATCCTTGCTCGAGTTTTACCTTGCCGCTTTGGTATTTAGCGGCGAATTTTATCAATATAACCGGAATTTCATCAGGCCGAATAAAAGCTACGTCATTTATAAAATAAAGCTTGTTCTCGATTTGGATGCCTGCTTCTTCTTATATCTCTCTAGCTAATAAACCTTCAACCGCAGCTTCATAGTCGAGAACATCGCCATTAAGGCGCGTTGGTTTGGCAACATTTAAATCATTCCATTCCAATTTTCCACCTGGTACGGCATATCTACCCGGATGAACTTTTTCGCGTTCATGACGTTTAAGTATCAAACAGCGTTGATCGCTCTCACGATAAATTACCGCATTGGCCACAAAATAAAATAATTTATCAGACTTGGCATTATCCAGACTGATTTTCTTGGCTGTTGGCATGTTCAAATTATATCAGCTAGATATATTAACTTACCTCAATAACTTCCAGCAGACCCTCCAGGCCCCTATGTAATTCTTCGTTATCCTCGTGCCCATGCTTTGTAACTGCATGTTTAACACCAGCGGCGATTAAATCTACTTTTTGATCTTCTGGAGCTAGAATAACTAGCTGACAATTACTTTCACTGGGCATTTTCCCGCAATTTGCAACCAACCATTTACCAGGTTTTAAATTTAATTGTTCTACGGCCATAATTACTCCCTCACGACAATTTTGTAATTATATAATGTTGGTCTATTTTTAAATGTAAATTTTCATATAGAAGCTCAAAAATACCCATTAGCTTAACCATATCTTTAATGAAGTAAAAATTACGGACTGGCCGTATTAAACGAACTATTAAATAAAATAACCTAGGTCTTAGACTATTTAATTTAAGCCGAAAAGCTGTCAATTATGACTTGCAAGTCTGTAAATTCTGGCGAACCAGGCAGAATTAAGCCCGATGGATCCGAGCCACCATATAACCTATATAAATCATCTGATACATCTTCGTATGGACTTAGAGCAAGTACTGAGAATAAGTGACCGGCTGGGATAACGGCATTGGGATTATCAAAACCAAATAGGTTTAAGGAACGGGCATTTTTTCCCTCTTCTATTGCCGTCATGATTCGTAATTTTAAGGTCATCGATCCTAAAAATTGTTTTTGATCAGCTGATGGTTCTAATTTTTCAACTAAAGCAGCTTGATCACTACACTCAAACCAACCAGTTCGTTCACCGTATTTATCAAGTTTTCGGCCTAGTTTAAAACTGGCAATACGTTTTACCATCGCCTTTACCAAAGTTAAATCAACTATGGTCGGTGCTTTAGCGATGTCTGATTTGTTTTTATCAGTTTGTAATTTGGCAATATTCTTAGACAATTCTGGGTTCATATAATACTCACTAAATAATAAAGATAGATTATATAATATTAATAAATAAGAGTCAACACTTTATCAACTTGCAAAAAGATGTTATTAGTTGTAAAATAATACTGAAAGTCTGCAGGTTTTGCGGGCTTTTGCTTTTTCAAAATTTGGACGACAAAAATTGCTTTTAACAATTTTATCTACTGTACCTTTCAGTTGACTTTGCCAATTGTGAGGTGCAGTAGATTTGGAAAAAACAGAGACTGGAGAAAGAAAAATGTCAAACCGTCGTCGAGGCACACCATTAACTTTTTCAAAGCTGTGGGATAGGTATCTCGTCGATGGTGTGGTCGGCGTATTCCTATTGGTAATTGCAGCGTTTGGTGTTGGACTTCTTGTGTTCAGCCTATTTGCTGCGAATAATAATGAAAGCGAAGTCTACCGTCAAAAAGTAGCCCAGCAGCTTTATGCTTTTGGGCCACCGGAGCACAACGATAGCGCCAGAATGATTGCTGAACGCGAACACGCCGCGCAGCAGTTTGTGCTAGCTAACAACTTGGCGGTTAAATTTGGGGCCGACACTCTGTATGATCAGCTGAATATGAGCGCCCAAGAATGGCAAAGCATCGTCCACGAAGCAAAGACAGGTGTACCGGCCATCATCAACACTCACCGGATACAATACAGCACCTATTTTCTTATCGTGGAATGGCCTGCCCTCCCCTGGTTGCTGCTAGTCATAGCAACGGCAATCTTGATTATTTACGCCTACAAGCTGGAAGATTTATACGAACACTATTACCTGTCTGATCTGCCTTGGGAAAAAGTTTGGCCTTGGGTCTTTAGCTTTTTTTTGGGGCCAGTTGGTTGGGTGGTAATGGCCGTGGATGTATTCAAAATGCGCGCCGCAGAAGCACCACCACCACGAGTTGTAGCGGATACCGATGGAGGAAGCTATCCTACGGCATACGCCTACCGTGATCCAGCCGAGATTTGGGTAACAGATGCTTCCACAACGACGGTTTCTAGTAGTTTGAAGAAGTATGCTAGTGCACCTAAAAGTGCGTTAGCTATCTACCTTAGACTGCGATCAGGAGCCGCCCAGCAGCGACGTAAACGGCGTTCCGAGCAAATTTCTCGAATTCTTGAGAGCTTGCGCTATGAAGCTAAGTCACACTCGGAGAGGATCCGTAACGCCCAAAGTGAAATTGGCAAGCTGACTGCCGAAAAGGTTGCGCTTGACGCTATAACCGCTGCAGCAGAGTTGGACGATCCGGCGATCATCGAGCAGGAGTTTGAATCAATCTTACACTTGCCGAATGTCGTGGCAGTTCAGGTAGTTAACGACCGTATTCGGGTCATCTGCCGAGCGCAGGTTAGTTATGCGGATAAGCTATATGACGCTGGTGATTATGTCTTTGACATTGGTGAAGACATAGTCCAAATGGAAGCCAGGTGTATCCGTAGCAATCTGCGTGCCAACTGGGAAGCAGGAAAATATCCTGACTACCGCTACGATAGTGGTCGCTTTTGTTTTGGAGACAGACAATTCATCATCGACGAGCATATAGCTAAAGGCCAATACCTTGAAGCTATAGCCCTGACCGTAGAGTGTCTTTGCTCGGCGAACGGAAACGATGTTCCTAATATTCCTCGAGCTTTTAAACCGATAGTGGAACGGGAGACAAGTTGAAGAAAAAATCAGAAGTTGAAGAAGACCTGGTAAAACCACTGTTGGTGATACCAGAAGTAATCTGGAAAAAGCTCATGTCATATGTCCTGAGCTGTCCAGTAGAAATACAAGGCTTCGGCACCGTTACGGCTCAACCACATGGACAACTAGTCATCGACCAGGTGTTCATATTGGAGCAGACGGCTAGCGAAGTTGGTGTTGATGCCGATCAGTTTGATCTCAGCCGGTTTATCTTTGAGATGACCCGCCGCGGCGACAATCCGGGAAGAATCAAGTTCCAGTGGCATAGCCACGTTAATATGGAAGCGTTTTTTTCCGCCACGGATGTCGGCAACATCGAATCTTGGCAAGGAGACTGGCTTATAAGCTTGGTGGCGAATAAGCGAGGCGAGTTCAACTGCCGGCTTGACGTGCTACGTCCGATTCGCATCGGCGTAAAACTAAACCCAGTCTTCACTTCACCGATTTCAGAGGAACTCATGCAAAGTGCGACCTTGGAAATTTCCCAGAAAGTCAAACAGCGCAGCTTCGGGTTTCGTCGAGCGGTAAGGACCGGACAGAGCGAAGGCTCACAATTTTTCGGTATCAACCCGGACGACTACGAATTATGGACCCAAGGCGGTGATCATGGACTCGGCCGTAGCTAGCTATTCAGACCAGACCGATATCTTTGATCCGCGTCAGTTTGCATGGCCGGTTCACGTAATTGGCCTGGGCGGGATAGGCAGTTCGTTAGTATTACCGTTGGTGAAGCTTGGGCTCAGGTCTGAGCTACACCTGTGGGATCCCGATTATATCGAGCCTCACAACATTCCGGCGCAGCTTATCTACCGACCAGCTGACATCGGTCGGCTTAAAGCAGAAGTTGCCAAGGATTTTTTGGAACCCTTCAAGGATCCACGCTGTGAGCTAATCCCCCATCCAACGGTTGTAACTAACGACACAGTGCTTTCAGGCGTCGTAATCAGTGGCGTTGACAGCATGAAGTCCCGAGCCGATATCTGGGAGTGCATCAAGTTCAATCCGGAAGTTCCGCTCTATCTTGACGGTCGCATGGGAGGCGAGCAGATTCAGCTTTTTTCGCTAAACCCCAATGATTTTGACCTTGTTGAGTTCTACGGAACGCATTGGCTTTTCTCGGACGAAGAAGGATCGCAGTTGCCTTGTGCCGCTCGAACCGTTATTCATCCACCAGTTGTGTTAGCCGGGCTAATTATTGCTCAGTTGACACGGTTTGCCAGAGAGTTGCCGCTTAAGCGCATGATTGATGTTCACGTCTGCGCGCTGCAGCTCTTAACAAACTAAACCCATTTCCCAACAACCAAAAAGAAAGCGTTAAAAAGCAAATGACAAATCAGACCAACGCCGATATCGTTGCCATAACACCCGAGCCCACTTGGGTTCAGTTCGTTGTTCTGGGCGGCGACGTCAAGGTGTTTGACTACGAACCCGGCATGACGGTACAAAACGTGCTCAAACAAGCCGAGGCTTTCGTCGAACAGGGTCAGGTCATTACCGTCAACGGTGAACCGGCTCGGCTCGACCAAGTGGTCGAAGCAGGATCTGTCGTCCAACTGACCGGCCGCGTCAAAAACGGTTGACGAAGCATTAAAAAGTCCCGAGGAAATACCTCAGGCCAGCGAATGCTAAGCATATGTTGCTGTCCCATTGGGACACCATATCTTAGTATTCGCTGTTAGTTTACATGAATGTATTGTTCATGCTGATGAGTCCAAAAGGACGAAAAACTATCTAACACTTTAACTTAACTATTAATTTGTCTAATGTTTGTTAGTTAAGCTCTTCACCGTCAGCAGCTTCAAGCTCGCCATCAGCTAGGCGCGACAGACTTCCATAAGGATATTTACCAGTCGCTTGGTAGCTTACCATGGCATCTAAATGCGCCTGCAACAGGGTCCCAATCCCAATA
>JBEKIY010000033.1:0-7310 GCA_050011495.1 Saccharimonadales bacterium (SeqCode)
ACGCCAGTAATCAAACTTTAGCGCCTCAAACACTTAACACAATATTATCATTAGGCGTTGGCCAAACCTCAGGCATTATAAATCTTGGATATGCTCTAGAAATTGACCAAGTAATCTCTAATAACAATGGCCAAATTCAAGCCGCACACATATTGTTTAACTTTGCGCCGATTCAAAATTATCTTCAACCATTAGAGACAAAAGGGAAGACACATATATTTATCAATCAGAGCTACAGTTGATTTTTGGGTGCAAGACTGTTATGATTACCCCTGTTATAATTTGTGCTCTGGGTATGTTATAACTTGGGCTCGTAGTGTAGTGGCCTAACACGCCTCCCTGTCACGGAGGAGATCGCCGGTTCAAATCCGGTCGAGCCCGCCATTAAGAAATAATTCATATCGAAGAAGTTAATTTAACCGCTTTTTGTTATTATTATAGAAATGCCAGACCATCAGTACCCATTATCTAAAACAGAATTTGATAGCATATATTCTAAAGTCCCGCGTTTAACGGTTGAAGTAATCGTTAAGAATAAGAATGGGGCTATATTTTTGACAAAAAGAGCAATTGAACCCTGTAAGGGGCAGTGGCACTTACCAGGCGGAACAGTATACTTTGGTGAACTATTATTTGAGTCAGTAAAACGAATTGCAGCAAAGGAACTGAATATAAAAGTTTTACAGGCCACCAACAAAGGATACATAGAATACCCTAGTCATTATCTTAACGGGCTGGATTCTCCGGTTGGAATTGTATTTGAAGTGTCGGAATATGAAGGTAAACTACAGATTGATAGTGAGGCACTAGACGGGGGTTGGTTCACTAAACTTCCCGATAATATTCACGCCGATCAAGACGAATTTTTATTGAAGCACAAATATCTTAAGTCCTAGTTAATATTAATAATTTCATTTATATACACTTATTACTGATTGAGTGAATAGTTTTTATAATAAGCATAAACATATTGACAAAATGACGAAAATAAGTTAATATCATACTATATGAACGAAAAAACATCTGCTGAAGTAGTTACTAACTCAAAAGAAGTTGCAAGCCGAGAGCTAGAAACTTTTGTATCAAATCCTGGACTAGTTGAATTAGCGAATTTATTCGGAGTTGACGTACTCCCTGGAACAACTACCGAGAAACTTTCTGCCTTACAAGAAATAGCAAGTCAACATTGGGATTTTCGAAAAGGAGCCGAGCGACAAGCTGTTGATTGGAATGATGAATTACTGGACAAAGAAGGGACTGAACAATGGAATGTAGTCTTTGCTGCCGCCGATAAATTAGGACTTGTTCAAAGTTCCAAGCCAGTTAATAAGCACCCTAAAACACTTGCTATACTCGGTGGAGCTAACAAATCTCCATTAGACAGACTTAAATATGGGTTAAGTGTTGTTGATGATTTTGATCAGTTGGTATATCTTGGGTCATCTCGCGCTATAACTGATGCCGAGCGTCCTAAAATTGCCGACTATGCACCAAACGCAAAGACAGAGTTTGATCTTGGGTGTCGGGCTTTTGAAGAATTGCTTAGTGCTAAAATCGTTGATGAAATAAATATTCAACGCGATGGTGATACCTGGGGAATGCGTTTATATGAATTTGATGTTGATGGCGTAAAAAAACATGGTTTTGCGCTGAGCACGCCATTTGAAATTGGAGAAGGAGAGAACAAGCGACGCGCTAATACATATGATAATTACCGGTTTTTTGCAGACCGAGCTGAGCTTAGTCAAGATCCTGATCATACAGTGGTAAGTATTACCAATGCTTTTTATACTGCTGGCCAACATTTACCCGCTGTCCAAGAACTAACTTTACCATATGGCGTAAAAGTTGAAACTGTTGGATATGATGCCCAGTATAATGGAGTTGTTCGTAAACCTAGTCAACTATTACAAGAAACAAAAGCTGCAATTGATGCAGCCGTCAGATTAGACAAAGCTATCTCAGAAGCTTAAATATTATACTAATAATAGAGTTGTAATGTGACTGAGCGCCACTAAACCTTTATAGTTAATCGAAGAACGAAAAAATAATGTCCGAATTAACTAATAGCCCAAACAACCATGAGTTAAGCCAATTTATAGAAGCCGCTCTTTATGAGCCTGTACCAAACATGGACGAGCTAAGAGAGCGCAAAAAAAATTATAATCAAATACCAATTGATTTGACCCATGAATTGTCTAACGAGCAAGTGGTGGACATTGCCAATTACAATATTGCCGGACAAGCTTATTATTCGCGACCTAATGCTACTACCGGCGAAGCTATAACTGGGGTACCAAAAAAATTGTTTTTGAGAAAATCAATAGCCGAAACGCTGACAAAATTAAATTTGTCATTAGCAAACCCTAAAATTACTGATTTTTTTGGAGGGGAAGTCGAATTATATCTTCAAGATGCCTTAAGACCAGTCAAATTACAAAAACGATTACATGATGAACTTATCCCTGCGCTACTTCGGAAAAATCAGCCTGACATTAGCGATGAAGAATTAAATGTACGATTGAAAGATATTATCGCCCTACCATCGAGTGACCCCAATAAACCATCGCCACATGCTACCGGAGGTGCTTTTGACGTTATCCTTCGCTATAAGCTTCCAACTCAGACTTACGTTGAAGATAGCACTGTGCCATTAGGTCATATAGATGGTGATACTAGCTTACGTATAAGACCAGATTATTTTGAACAAAATAGTCCCGAGACCGACAATGATAAGTTAGCTCAACGTAACCGACGTGCATATTATGCAATTTTAACAGGCAAGGTATTTGGTTTCGACACAGGATTCGTAAATAATCCAACTGAATGGTGGCATTGGGGTAGAGGTGATCAACTATCAGCAAAAGTTCAAAGCGCCAATACGGCTTATTATTCATTAGCCGAAACAAGTGATTTATAGATTATAACCAATTAATAACTTCGTATTACTAAGATACGTCTGCCTTAACACGTTTTTTATTATTAGACCAGATACGTTCTATACCTAGTAATATTAAGCCCGCAAATCCAATAGCCAAGGCTACTATCGACACTGATGACGTAGTCTTATGGCTCTTAACGTTAGCATTAGAACCGATAATATTGCTTCTCGAAGAAACTAATATATTTTTACTTAAATTATGGGTCCCGCTATTAGTATTGGCATCGGCTAAGATAGCAGAAACTAAGCCACTATTATTACTATCGCCACTTGAATTGGTTTTTTTGCTATATATAACAGCATAACTATTATTAGAAGTATTTGACGTACTAGCTGGAGGAGTACTTGACGCAGCTACAACTGCAGGCGGTGGTATCGTTTCTTCGCCTAAGCTACCGTCCCATGTGCCGAAAACGTTAATAAATAATATTCCAAACCAGTTAGAAACACTTAACTGGCTATCGATTAAATTGAGCAAATTAACACTTGCTGAGGCATTACCAGAAGTAGCGTTTCCAGCTGTCGTGTTATCGGCTACCGTTGCATCGCCACTAGTAGCATTTTCATTGACAGTATTATTTATAGTGTTATTATTCGATGAATTTAAGGTGGAAGAATTATTTGCAGAAGTCGTATCGCTAGTTATTCCACTGCCCAGTTCAGCTGCCGTTGCACCAGTCGGGGCGTCCATTATAACACCTACCCAGGTACCTAATACGTTAACAAATACCAAAAGATCATTGCTGCCAATAATTTGTGAACCGGTTAAATTAAGAACGGTAATATTAGTAGTGGCGTTACCAGAAGTAGCATTACCAGCTGAACTGTTTTGATTGACTGAAGCAGTACCACTATTAGCTGTATTTGTAATCGAATTATTAATTGCATCATTATTTGAATTGTCGACATTTGTGGTAGTTGTGCCGTTTGATGCAGTAACCGGATCACTTATCGCATTACTCGCTAGTAAAGTGTTTAAGAAATCTGGCGGCAATAGAATGTTACCGTCAAGATCGCCGTAAATATTAATTACTCCTAAGAAAGATTGACCTGACGAAATATCTGAATCAATCAAATTTATAATATTCGCATCGGTGTCAGCTGATCCTGATGTGGCGTTACCGGCAGACGTATTATTGGTTACATTGGCGTTACCACTATCAGCGTTAAGATTAACGTTGTTATTTATAGTGCTATTATCGGCGCTGTTAACTTGAGTTGTAGAGTTAGTATTAGTTGATTGCTGTGAGTCGCTTGTCGGTTGAATTATCGTGCTGGGGTCTAATAGTAGATCTCCAGCGACATTGCCATTGATATTAGCAACAAAGGTTGATATTCCCGAAGCCGATGACTGGAGTAAGTTAATAACGTTTGCAACATCTTGGACATTACCGGAAGTTGCATCGCCGGCTAAAGTATTTCCAGTTACCGTGGCATCTCCAGATTGAGCATTCTCGTTAATGGCGTTGCTGATATTTGCGTTATAGTATAAACCAAAAAAATCATTAGAATTATTATTTGTATTAGAATTATTTGTTGAACTAGGGCCAGTAGTAGTATTTGCATCCGGAGTATTAGTAGTATTATCACCGTTTGCATCTGGAGTATTAGTGGTAGTACTACTACCTGTTGTATCCGAAGAATTATCAGTATCAGTTGTCGGTGAATTAACTGTTATGGCTCCGGCAGGTGGTTGTGCAACGGTAACAACATTTGGCACATATTGTCCTGTAGTGGCATCAAAAACCCACTGGGTAGTGTCCCACATGCCTGTTGTAGGGTCATAACTATAAGTTAGAGGCGTTATTGGCGCAGTCTGGTCAGTTACCGGGTTCCATGTGTAATAAGCATTTTCCCATAAACCAGTTGCCGCATCGTAAGTAAATGTGTCTGCGCTTGGTCCGGTTGGTTGGTTGGGACCAGTCGCATCGGATGATTGTCCAGAAGAGATGCTACCAGATATACCTGCTGCACTGTTGGGAGTAGATGGCGTTTGGCTTGAAGCATTATTTGTTGATCCGCTGCCATTATCTTTATTTTTAGCAGCCATAATTAATGAAGGATGTATGCTCGTCAATATCAAGATCAATAACGCACCACTTAATATGCTTTTTCTTGATATTGATTTAATTCTTTCCATCCTTACCTCCAACTTAGACTTTATTTAGAATGTTTAATGCTTCAAACCGTACTCTACCTACAATTTATTAACTGTGTAAGAGAGAACCTGAGCAGAAAGGGCTCTCTCTTACCTAAGTTATTAATTTTTAATGTCGTACTTAACTATCGTTTAAGTGCTCTACAAATTAGTTAGTGACATCAAAAGTTACGCTGGTCATGTTTGATTCAGTTACGCTACCACTTGTTGCGTTACCGCCAGTCGTGTTGTCATTTAACGATACGTTACCTGTCGCTGCTGTTTGGTCGTTGTCATTAGTAACAGTTAGACAGTTAGAGTTGTTGACCGTTGTGTCATCTGTGGTTGAAGAAGACACGTCATTTGTTGAGTATGGCCCAGTTGTACTATTACTCCCAGTGTCACCACTAGAATCTATACTTGGGTCAATAGATAATGCAGCGCTTGATGAGGCGCTATTGTCAACTGTTGCTGATATATCAGTTGAATTTGACGAAGAAACATCGCCACTCGTCGCATCACCGGCAGTCGTATTGTGGTCAACACTTACATTACCTGTATTTGCTGATTGATCGTTTTCGCTAGAAGCTGACAGACGGTTATTATTATTAACTTCAGTCTTAACATCTGTCTTGCTCTCCACTGAGTTTTTAGAATATGGCCCAGTTGTGCTGTTGCTTCCTGAGCTAGCCCCAGCAATACCAGCGAAACCGCCGACCAAACTAAGTGATGCAACAATTGTTGCCGCTCCTCTTATTAGTTTATTCATTTTCCCTCCTTTTCGAGATTTGTTTAGTTAAAATATTACTCGGGCTGCTCCCCCGACTTAATTAGATCTAACAATACCTAAACCATTAACATCTAAAAAAGTCGAGGGACCATTTTTATTTTTTAGTTAAGTCATAATATTATTTAAGTCCCTCCTTCCGTGCTAAAAAATTCATCCTTTTACTCTGATTCCGATGTTGAATTATTATTAACTGATTGACTATTAATTTGGATGTTCATAGATGATGATGCCCCTGATTGATTGGCTTGATTTGAAACATTCAAATTAGTCACGCCAGTAGGGGTAATTATAGTTTTAGAATAATCAGTATTTGGCGCTACCTGGACATTTTTCCCGTTAATAACGACATTATTTGTCGTCGATTGTCCGCTCGGGGAAGTGCCAGTACTAGTAGTAGTTGTGTCAGAATTTATTGTTTCGGAAGTTTGTACGTTATTATTAGGAACCGATTGGTTGACAGTAGCCGTATTGTTAGTCTGAGGAGCACTGTTAGAGCTTATATTCACAGAGCTACTGCTTGATTGAGATTGAGTGGGTAAAGTTGTCGATAACGACAATAATTTTGCCTTATTAGTTATCGCCGATGTAGAATATTGTGATTTATCAAGTCCATACCCAATTAATAATAAGAGCATTAATACGCCAATTCCGATAAATATAAACTTTCGTGAAAGTATACTAGATAATTTTCGTTGTAATAACCCAATATGATTGTCTCGATACATAACTTATTGCCAATCCCTCAAATATATTGTTTATATCTTACCCATACTTATAGATAATGCTGTGGAAATTCTTACATTGCGACTGATATAAAATTATTTTATAGCTTCATAGTTATGATGTGTTTTTTATTACATAACATGTTTATAACCTATTAGATATGTTATTTAATATCTATTTAATATTATTAAGGATTATTAGTAATACATAAGAAAATAATCAGTGTCGTAAAATTATAAAAATAAATAAGCAATAAATAATTTCAGGGTGGGATGAAAGATAAATATAATTGTTTGAAGTTTAAAAGTTAAATATATTAAAAAGGATTTAATGTAGATCAGTATTTATAATTAAATTTCCACCACAGACAATAAAAGGGTAAATAAAGTAAATGAATAAATAATTAATTCATAATATTATAATCACCTAAATAGTTCGATTAATGAATAAATAAGTAATACAACCACACTCTATCATTATGTATATGCTTGTCTATGTGTATAATGTTGCTCATGAACGCCACCTTAGCTCAGCTGGCTAGAGCATCGCTTTCGTAAAGCGGGGGTCCGGGGTTCGAATCCCCGAGGTGGCTCCAAAATTTTGCCAGCGGATGTCGTATAGTGGTTAATATGCAGCCTTCCCAAGGCTGAGACGAGAGTTCGATTCTCTCTATCCGCACCATTTTTTCAATATATTAAATAGATGTAAGATTTACGTTG
>JBEKIY010000034.1:0-7258 GCA_050011495.1 Saccharimonadales bacterium (SeqCode)
ATTTAGGATTCACCAATGAGCGGTGAATTTATATATAACCAAGAAGATTACTATCGAGAGCAGTATTGGCATATGCCCGGAACCAAGAAAGGGATTTTAGAATATTTGGGGAGTCATGGTACCGAGTGGTCACAAATTTCCGACAGCTATCCTGAATTTTTGGGTTTAGCCAATCGCCCTAAATCCAAAAGAATAGACAAACTTTCACCTGTAACTATTATCTCTCCGGACAGTTTTGAGCATCATTTAAATCAATTTAAGGGGCAAGTTGAGTTGCATGCCTCGGAATGGCAAAAAGAATCTCTTGAAAGACCAGGGTATCCGAGTCGGATAGTCATGTTTTGGGATGTTGATTTATATGATAAACCCACACCCAATTGGTCTCGTGACAATCCGCGCGATGCTTTTAACGTACTTGAACCAACTTATCAATTAATGCAATCGGTTTTAAATGAATATGGTATACCCTATCTAGCGATTGTGTCTGGGCGGGGATATAATTTTGTTACCCAAATTCCGGCTACTTCGCCAGTTATGGACGAAATGTTAAACATTAGCGGTCCAATAGAGCCAACTGTACTTGGTAAGCAGGCTCATCCTTACATAAATTTAAAACGCCGTAAACCGGTTCCTCCTAAAACCGAATCAGGTCATGTGGCAGCTGCCCGGCTACAACAATTTCTTTTTGGTCAAATTATCAGACAAGCCCGAAGCCATTCAGTTGTACCAATAGAAGTATCGGATATTGGCATTAATGGTATTGCTCTAGACAATACGACAATGGTTTACTCTGTCGATAAACGCCTGACTACAGTCATTGGCACACCTTATTTTATTAAATCAGAAATTTCAGGTGCCGGTCCACCGCCTACCGTTCTTAAAATTCCACGACATAGTAAAAACTATAATCTCAAGCTTGAGGAAATATTTATATACAGAGGTCGTTACGATCTAGCCAGTGATATAATGTCTCAATTCGATTGTTCAATACCAGATGGTAGTGGAGGTATAGCCCAGCTATTAGAGGCTTATAATGCTTCTGATTTAAAAATATTGCACGAGGCGATGGATAGCACATTTGGCGATCCACCGGAACGTTTCACGACCGGATATCGTCGGTATCGAGATATTTCCGACCGGACCGCGCACCCTGATAAAATTTATAATTTAATCTTGGGAGCTAATCAAATGCTGTTAGAACCAAATAATCTTAATGACTTCGTTTGGGAAATATTTGAGGCTTGGAGTAACAAAGAAGATCCGCTATCTGTCGCGCCCCATATTGCCGGTTTGTTACGGGCCATTTATGAAGATCCCAGATTTAGATGGGGTTCCCGCTGGACAAAGCAAACTGACGCCCTGCGTTATGCTAGGGGTTGGGTCACAATAATGTTAGGCCAGGCATTCGAAAAAAAAGGTCAATCTGAAATATAGTTAACGATTTAGAAATTCAGCATATAGCGGATGTACTTCGGCAATTTTATTACATATTTGTTGCATTAATTCATGCGTGCCCGGAAATGTTTCTTTCTCTTTAAGCAATCTTGTCATTTTTAATATGTCATCGCCGTTAAAGACTAATTTAACGCGTTGTTTGTGTCCAAGCATCGTCGCATATTGAGCAGTTTCTAAATTATCTACCTGCAACGAACAATATAAATCAAGCATCGTGTTAAAAGCTTGTTCGTAGTCATCAATTACTCCAGCTTGGTCAACAATTTCCGGAACAGCAAAGCCGTGTCTAGGCGTTAAATCCTGCCAATCAATCTGCCGAACAATTTGGTTTTCGAATAATTTACATATAATTTCGTAATCACTGACTATATCAAACTCATAAAATATTTTTTCTAAAATTGATTTGCTCGGCTTAGCTTTAGTAATAGCGTTTTTGATAGTTATATTGAAGAGCTCTAATTTATTCTCATATGTTAGCGACCCAAGTGCGGTTTTTAGCGCAATAGCTGAGTTATCGGTGTGAGGGTAGAATAATTCATCGATAAGATTAATTTCATTTCTGGGAGAATATTGGATAAGTGTTAAGGTATCATCGGTATCAGTTTTAATTTTAGGCAGATACTTGTTAATTAACTGGGTAGTTTTAGTTTGATTGGTTGATTTTAATTTATGGTCAAATTGTTGAGTATTATTTTTGGCCGACTCGTTAACGTTCTCCGATAATAGTATCTGGAGTTCCTGATGTAAATTTTTGGCCAGTGTTTGGAGCTCCGGTAGATTCTCTTCAGTTAATAAATCAATTAATTTTTTAAAACTATTAATTGGCGCATACAGAATAACTGATTTATAAGTTGCTACCGGTATCAACGGTTTCGTTATATTCATAGCTAAGGCATGGTATTTTATCGAGTTTTTTGGTTCAGATTTATTTGATTGGTTAGTTGATTCTTTAACTAAATAATCAGTAAGTTGATCAACTATTCTGGTGCGAAGATTGATTATTTGTTCGGTGCATTGTTGAAATTGTTTTTTGGTCTTTTGTTCTAAACCGGGAGGTAAATAAAAATTGTTTTTTAATGATTGTGGTTTGGATTGTGAAAGACTGTCTTTTGGATAGAACCGATAACAAACTATAACTCCCGACTGTTCAAGGTAGCGCGTTGCTAATTGGCTTATTTTATCGATAACTATATATCGCCCAATTGTTGATAGGGCTTTTTGTTGGTTTTGGGCTTGAGCCTCTTTAAGAAGTTTGCGCCGCGATTCTTTATCAACGGCACAATATTCAGTTAATAGCACCGATCGGATGGCTGATCGTTTAGCAACAGCGTATGACAGTAGGTGGCTGATAGTTTCAGGATATAAAACCGCTTTAAAACCATAAACGTTTCCCTTGGTATTTGTAATAATCCGTTCTAACGTTTCTTGATGGTCATTTATCTTTGTGGCTGGCACTTCCTGAACTGGTGTTTTATTTGTTTGGTTTTCAATTTCTAAAGACGTTTTTAATTCGGTAGATGAAATAGCCTGATGGTTGGGAGCGGAGCGTTGTTCTAATATTTCCCCTACCGAAGTGATATGGACGGGAGTTTTGATGGCCGAGAGTTGTGAAGTTGATTCAGGGATTAGGTTCTCAGTTATAAATCCCCAAATACTATTAAATACTTCATCTTTTGACCCAAGAGCGTAGATAATCTGATAATTTCGTTCCTTGGCTTCCCAAAGATAGCCAGCCCTCAACCTCTCCAATAAGCTTTCGTCATAGACTTTACTTACTTCTTCTGGGGCATAGGCATTAATCCGTGCTGCCAAGTCGGCAACTTCTGCATCTAAAACTAATGTTACATCCGGTTCAATATTATGATTGGCAAAATTAATTATCTGGTTAAAATTCTCATAATTATCAATGCTGTGCAAACCATAATACTGCATGGTTAAAGTTGTAAGGTAATTTTGGTCAGCAATACAGACAATACCGTCTTCAACATGAGAACGAATAAGATCAAGTGAGCGCGAACGAGCGGCATTATGCAGTAGTAATTTTGTGCGATTACTTAACGGCTGGTTGGGATCAGTGACCAATGCTTCGATTGACTGCAAGCTAGTATCATTTTGATTATCATCTTCACTAATTAAAATAACTGGGATACGGGCGCTTTTTAGGGCACTTTCCAACATCAAAGCTTGAGTTGTTTTCCCAACACCTTTCGGTCCTTCTAAAACGATATACCTTCCGCGTGGCATTAAATCCCCTCATTATCGACTTTGACTTGTTATATTGTACGATTTGTCAAATCGATGATGCAAGCATATCAATATAGACTTTACTAGTATGGTGACTTATCGACAAGGCTGAGTGCTACAATATTTACGGTATTATCTGACATGCAACCAAAAACACAATCTTCTTCGCTCCACCAATCAATTATTTTTAGATTAGTTGTATTAGGCGTTGCCATTAACGGCATCATCTTAATTGCCGGTACGTTAGTTGACGAGTTAGTAACTAAAAGTCGTCTCCACGAATTTATTCATTTACACAACAATGAGACCACTCTAGGCATATCATTAATCAGCGGTTTAACTTTACTTTATTTAAGCTCGCTACTGATTCGACGAAAAAAAGCAGCTTGGTTCATTGCTGTTATCGTCTATGCCTTTATTTTAGGCTATTATGCAGTAGATCTGTTTATCTTACACCATTATCGACACATGGATCTTTTCCGACTACTGCGCTATATTGTTTTGCCGGCAATTGTTTTAATTGGTTTAATTTATTGCCGCTTGGAGTTTAGGGTCAGAAGTGATATTCAGAATTTTCAACAATCTTTGAAATTCATTGTTCTTATCTTATTTATTGCCTTTATTTATGGAGTTGGTGGATTCATGTTGATGGATCAAGCAGATTTTCATCAAGAAATTTCTTTCGGTAATGCTGTGCATCGAACAATTGATCAATTCGGATTAACTACTAATACAACCCTTACACCCTATACGCATCGAGCTAAATTATTTATGGATTCATTATCGATTATTAGTATCGGCGCAGTCAGTTATGCTGTTATTTCGCTATTCCAACCTTTACGCGCCAGGTTTATTGATCAGAACCGCAACCGTGAAATCATGAGTCGTTTACTAATTAATTATCCAGCTACCAGTGAAGATTTTTTCAAACTTTGGCCGCACGATAAGATGTATTTCTTAAATGACGACCATTCAAGTGCTTTGGCATTACGTGTCCATCGTGGTATTGCCTTGGTGGTTGGTGATCCGGCGGGTAATTCGCAATCTTTTAATGTCTTGCTATCGAATTTTGCCCAGTTATGTCATTACAATGATTGGTCGCCGGCTTTTATACATACCGAAGATAAATATCGGGCTTTATATGAAAAACACGGTTTTCGTCTTCAAAAAATTGGCGAGGAAGCGGTAGTCAACATTGAACATTTTCAATCAAGTGTAGTCCGCAATAAATACTTCCGGAATATTAATAATAAATTCACTAAACAGGGTTTTTCGGCAGCATATATTAAACCACCATATAACCGACAAACACTAGCTCAACTAGGTAAAATTAGCAAAGAATGGGGCTCGCGAGCGGGTCGAGTCGAAAGAGGATTCATGATGGGCTATTACTCCGAATATTATATCCAACGTTGTCCGATCATGGTGGTCCTAGATCAAGCAAACAATATTAAGGCTTTCATGAACCAGATCCCATCATTTGATAAATTAGAAGCAAATTTTGATTTACTTCAACATAGTGAAGATAGTCCGGGGAATATCAATGATTTTCTACTAATAAACTTCATTAAAGCTATGGATGAGCAAGGTTTTAAACGTGTAAATTTAGGGTTAAGCCCATTAACCGGTATTGGTAAAGATGAAAATAAGTCAATAATTGATAGTACCCTTAAGTTCGCTTACTCTAATGGCGACCGGCTATATTCGTTTAGCGGATTGCATCGCTTTAAATCAAAATATGAACCCGATTGGGATGGCCGGTATATCGTTTATCGGGGCGGCATCCGAAACTTTACGCGAACTTTAACCGCCCTAAATCACGTTATGAAAGTTCCAAAAACTAAGCATTTAATTTAATCCTAGCTATTCGTTGGGGTTTACTTCGACTGATGGCCCCATACTGGTAGCCAGATAAACTGATCGAATATAAGTTGATTTAATGCTAGCTGGTCGGTTCGATTTAATATTATTTAGTAACGCTTCAGCATTTTGTTGAAGTTTTTGCGGACCAAAACTTACCTTACCAATTCCAACATGAACAATACCGGCACTATCGGCTCGATATTCTACTCGGCCGGCTTTAGCTTCGCGGACAGCCTTAGCAACATCATTGGTAACTGTGCCACTTTTCGGATTAGGCATTAACCCTTTGGGGCCAAGAACTTTTGCGTATTTCCCTAGTTGAGGCATTAGATTAGGTGAACTGATTAATATATCAAAGTCTAATTTATTCTTGTCGATTAATTCTGTTACTTCCATTAGACCGACAATATCCGCACCGGCTTGTTTAGCAGCTGCTGCGACATCGGTATCAGCAAATACTGCTACCCTGATATTCTTGCCTGTTCCAGCCGGCAAGCTAATACTATCCCTAACGTTTTGATCGGCATGTTTTGGATCAACATTTAGCCGAATATGCATTTCAACGGTCGCATCAAAGGTAGTCGGATTTGTTTTGGTAACTAACTCTATTGCCGGCAGTAAACTATAAATTTTCCCTTTTTCAATTTGGACCGCCAACTGGCGATATTTTTTCCCTTTTCTCTCCAGCCGAGTCCTGGTTTTTTTAATAACTTTAACTGGTTTAACATTCTTATCTTCTTCGGCGGCAGTTTGCTTTCTAATCTCTTTGGCAATTTTTTCTTCGGCAGCTTTTATTGCTTTAACACTTCGCTTACCTGCCTTGGCAATAACTGTCGGTAGTATATCTTCGTCAGTCAATTTAGGCTTAACGACAGCTGGTTTAACAACAGCGCTTTTAGTAACTTTTTTAACGACTTTTTTAATTGGTTTTGTCTCGGCCATAGTTTATCCTTCAATCTCTACACCCATACTTCGGGCGGTACCGGCAATCATTTTCTTTACCGATTCAATGTCTTTAGTGTTCATATCCGCAGCTTTAGTTTCGGCTATGGCTGTCAGTTGAGCTTGGCTTAATTTTTTCTCTACTTTTTCGGAATTTGGCCTACCTGAACCTTTGTCAATTTTGAGAGCTTCACGAATTAGGTCGTCACTCGGCGCACCAACGATCCGCCAAGCCATAGTTCGGTCTTCGTAAATCGTGATGTGAACTGTCATCATCTCACCCATACGAGATTTGGTTTGCTCATTAAACGGGTTGATGAAATCCATCATATTAACACCGTATTGTCCGAGTGTGCTACCAACCGGCGGAGCGGCATTAGCCTGACCGCCACGAATTTTAATTTTCAGATTAGCCTTAACTGGCTTTGTCTTTGCCATAATCCTGCTCTCTTTTAACTTTAAACAATTATTATTATTGTACGATAAATTACCCCTGTTGTCTAATTATCATAGACTTTTTATGCTAAACCCGTTTAACCTGTAAACTATCTAGTTCTACGGGGGTTTCACGGCCGAACATATTAACTAGAACTTTAAGCTTGCCCTTAGCAGCATCAATTTCATTAATACTGCCGTCAAAACCCTTAAACGGACCATCGGTAATATTGACCACTTCACCAATCGTATAGTCAATTTTATGTTTCGGCTCTGCTCGACCCATGCGCTTCATAATTTTTTCAATTTCATCATTTTC
>JBEKIY010000035.1:0-7249 GCA_050011495.1 Saccharimonadales bacterium (SeqCode)
CTTAATCATTACCAGCCATTCGATGGATGAAGCCGAAAGATGCGATGATTTGGTGCTTATTAGAAACGGTCGGGTGATTGCCCATAGTTCGCCGCTGGAACTTCGTCAACGGACTGGCGCTAAAACGGTTGAACAAGGTTTTCTAAAACTGGTTGGAGCTAAACCATGAGTGTTCGAAAAACCTTTGCTACTACCGGACGAGTCATGAGCCAATTGGGGCACGATCCCCGGACACTCGCCTTATTATTTCTTATTCCGCCAATCCTGATAACTATATTAAAATACGTTTTCCAGGGAGAAAAATCGACATTCGATCATATTGCTCCCTTGTTGCTTGGCATTTTTCCGATGATAATGATGTTTTTGATTACTTCGATCGTAACCTTACGCGAAAGAACCAGTGGCACTTTAGACCGGCTTATGACAATGCCGATTGCCAAACTGGATTTTATTTTGGGTTATGCTATCGCCTTTTCGCTACTCGGATTTTTGCAAGCCATAGTAACCGGCTTTGTGATGCTTGGTTTATTGCATGTAACAGTCCTTGGCGGTGCTATACCGACAATTATTGGCGCAGTTTTTGCATCGTTTTTGGGCACGTCTTTAGGTTTATTTATTAGTGCTTTTGCGAAAAGCGAATTCCAGGCCGTTCAATTTATGCCGGCATTTTTATTCCCCCAAATACTGACTTGCGGCTTATTCATCGCCCGATCCCAGATGGCGAGGCCCTTGCAGTGGTTCGCTGATATTATGCCTCTAACTTATAGTGTTGATTTCATGAAACGAGTTACCATGGACTCGGCATGGACATCTTTACTGACCAGAGACTTAATTGTTGTCGCTGCCTTTGGTATAGCCGCGCTGATACTTGGATCGGCTACCATCCGCCGCCAAGAATAATTTTACCAACAATCATATGACCTGATGCTTAGGGATTATCAACAATATATCGATAGCTTCAGCATTCCCCCAATCAAAAATTTTATAGTCATGATGGCGGCTATGCTTTGGTATAATGGCTAGGCATATGTCTACACCAGAAACACCTCCACGGGTAAGACTACGTTCAATTGACGGATTCGTTCAACGTCCATCTCGACCTGCTCCGGTGCCCAGCCATAAAATCACCCATGATCTTCGTTCGCGATACACTCATAAATATGATCGTTCCGCTACGCCGCCATTAGAGGTTATAGCGGTGCCCAAAAAACCTATTGAACCCCAACCAGTTAAACCAACACTACCAACTAACGAACCACCATTAGTCGGTATTACTTTACCCAAAGACCTTACCGAAAAGAAAAAAGACAAAAAACCGCCTAAAGTTAAAAAAAGATGGAAAAAAATTGTTTTTCGTTCGACCTTGGTTATTGTTGTCATATTTTTCGGTTTAGGTAGTTGGCTTGGTTGGAAAGTCGTTCACGATGTCGATAAGGTTTTTGGTGGCAATATTATAACTGATGCCCGTGCCTTATTCTCCACCACCAAACTCAACGGTGAGGCTCAGGGACGAGTTAATATCTTGCTGGCCGGCGATTCAGCCGATGACCCCGGCCACGATGGAGCCGACCTAACTGATTCAATCATGGTAGTTAGTTTAGATACTCAAAATAATACCGGCTTCATGCTAAGTATCCCCCGCGATCTTTGGGTAGATATACCTGGTAATGGATATCAGAAAATTAACGCGGCTTATGAAGAAGGTGTGGCAGATAAATTTTCAGAACCCGGCTATGCTAATGGCGGCATGGGGTTACTAGAGGAAGTTGTCGATCAGGATCTTGGTATACCTTGCCAGTATTATGCCCTGATTGATTACACGGCTTTTAAAGATGCAGTAAATGCTGTTAATGGTATTACTATCACTATCAATAGCCCAGATCCCAGGGGTCTATATGATCCGAATGTGGGTTTAAAGTTGCCCAATGGTGTGGTTACCCTGGATGGCCAAGAAGCTCTTAATTTAGCCCGGGCCCGTGGTGACGGATATGGTTCCTATGGTTTCCCTCAAGCTGATTTCAATCGGACCCAGCATCAACGGCAAATGTTAGTAGCTGTCGAACAAAAGGCTACTTCATTGGGTGTATTGTCTAACCCGGTGAACATCGGTAAATTATTTGATGCTCTTGGCAATAATATAACAACAAACTTAACCTTAGCAGATGCTTTGAGGGCTGCACAATTGACCAAAGGGTTTAATACCAATAATTTACAATCATTATCCTACAGTTATGGTGGCACTAATCCGTTACTAACCGGCTATTCTGCTCCTGATGGCGAATCGGCGTTGATCCCGTCAGCTGGTATAACTGATTTTTCGCAATTACAGGCTTATTACCAATCTATAGTTAGTACTAATCCAATAGTGAGAGAAAATGCTAGCGTCGTTGTCCTTAATGGCAGCAATGTGATCGGCTTAGCCCGGCAGGAAGCCAATAAATTAACTAGCGAAGGATTCGATGTAACAGCAGTAACTGATGCCAGTACTGAATACCCTAATTCGATGTTAGTCGATTTATCCAACAGCCAGGACCCGGCATCTAAACAAGCCCTGGAGCAATTATTGTCGACAGATAGCTCGACTGTGACCGCGATTACTACCGGTGAATCGGCTGAGGCACAAGGTTATAGCGCTGATTTTGTAGTTGTTCTAGGGATGAATTGGGATGGCACTACGATAACTTCAACTTCTTCATCCACGCAATAGTCAAAGCTAATTATTTTAATTTTTTAGATAATAACTACATTCAACTATAAACATTACCATAACAGGTAATTGTATTTTATCCAAAATATCACGTATTATAAGTTATTAATGGTGTATAGATATGGCCAGCGCGTCCAGTTGAAAAACCGAGGGATAAAAACAGTTATTTTCGGACTGCTTGGTTGCTTGCTAATCAGCATTTTAACAAACACTTTTATCAATTCCCAGGATGTCCAACTATTAAGTTCTTCTGAGCAACCACAAAAACTTAACACAGTAATTGTTAGTCATAATTCACCCAAAATAACAACATTCAAATCAACCGGTAGTGCTCACCAAGCGGCAACGACCGGACAAGAAACACCAAGTGTTGTCTTGCCAGTATTACCTAGTTTGCAAACGCAAAGTTGTTCACTATTCCCACCACCCACTCCAGGATTAGCCAATGCTGTCAGCCCTGAGTTGCGCAAACTTGCTCAATATGAAGCAGTTTGCAATGGGGCTCTAGCGGCTCGGGTTTCGTTTTTTGTACCTACACCGATTACAGTGTCGACAGCCCAATCTGATGCCGATAGTGTAGCGGTAAAACTAAAAGAATTCGCCAGTTTCGATATTGATCCGTTGGTTTTTATAGAACCAGTCAGTGATAGCGGTAACAATATCGATCTAAATTTGTACAGCTCTGGGACTTACGATCCTGCCCTTGATGCATACTTTGCCGAACTTAAAGCTGATGGTGTTACGGATGCTATGATGGGCATGTGGGTTGTATTACCAGAAGGTAATCTGCCAGTTTGGAGTACGACCGATCCAGAAACTTTCGCAGCCGATGTTACTATAACTGTCCAGTTTCAAAAAAAATATTTTCCTAACAGCCAATCGGCTATCCTCCTAGACAGTGAAAGTTATGCGCCCGGTGCTGCCTGGGGTAGTGGCAGTTATGTCAGTTTATTACCATATGTCCAAAACATACCCAAGGGACTGATTGACAGCTTCGGTCTGCAAGGTTTCCCTTGGACAGCTCCTGCCAACCAAGCGGTAGACACGGTCTATGATCCTAAAATCTATCTACGAGATGATTTTGCCGCCGAAGCGGCTCGAGCTCTTGGAATCAATAATATCTGGTTCAACACCGGTACGTTTAATCAAATGTATACTCAGACGGCCGCTGAAACTGTATCTCTATCACCGATCCAGCGTCAATCAATGTTAAACGGCGTATTAGGTCAGGCTGAGCTACTTCAAGCCCAAGGATTTAATGTAGCTATTCATCTGTTCGCCCAGGACAAATCCGCCACATCAGAAGCGACTGATTGGTCGTATTGGCACAACCAACCTGGTGAAGATGCCAATACAGCAGTGTTCACTACTTTTGTTCATGATATTACAACCGCTGGCATACCACTTTGGCTGTTCGACAGTAATGAGCCATGAAATTTATGGCTCGATTTTAGATTTAATCTTTAGAGCTGAGCTTCGACTTCTTTAAGTGCTTGGGAAACAGTTTCTACAGTAATACCGCTGGCTTTAACAGCTGACATCTGGGCATCAAAATCACTTGGGTAGGTGTTATATTCGCCGGCCGCGGAATCTGGATCAACTTGGTGATAAACCAGAATCAACCAGGTATTTGTAGCTTGAGCTTCGGCAATCCAGGATTGAATCTGCGCTAAAGTAGTCGTGTCAATAACATTTTGGACTAATAGATTATTAGCATCAAAGTTATTTTTAGCGTTATATCCTGCTTCAACACCACGGTAGGACTTGTAGTACTTATCGGCGTTGGCTACAACCTGACTATTAGTTGAGCCGTAAGGTGCCGCATAATCAGTAACCGGTGCGCCGATCAAATTTTGTAGGAAAATTTGCGAGTTCTGTAGTTCGGCATTCTGTTGGGTGGCAGTTAAGGTTGTCAGATCCGGATGATCAACACTGTGTGAACCAATCTCTTCGCCAGCCGCATATAATCCTTTAACTTGAGCGCTACTCATGTAGCCATCTACGTTGTCGATATAGCTAGTAATAATATAGTCAGTTGAGGTTAAGCCGTATTTTTGCAATATCGGCAGACCATTAGTATAGAAACTAGCGTAACTATCGTCGTCCGTAATACTGATAAGCGGTCGGTTAAGACCTTGGTAGCTGAAAGGTGCCAGATTGTAATCATCTGTTGTCAACCAACCTACCCCAAAAATGTTATGCTCAATGTTAATCGCTACAGCTCCAGCTGGAACCGTAAACTGGACATCAAACTTTGTCCAACTATTTGGACTGGGGTAAGCCGAACTAAGGTATAGGTATTGCAAACTTCCATCACTCATAACTATAGTTGCGTCAACTTCGTTGTTGATGTTTGATTCATAATAGTCACTGAAATCATACATTTGTCCGCCTACCACTGGTTGGTTAGCAAAGTCCCAGTAGGCAGCACCAGTCGTATAGCTAGTAGTTTGCACCTTGACGCTATGGTTGCCGGTGTGACCAGTTGATAGATAAGTAAATGCCGAGGTGTTAGTACCCCAAGAACTGCCGAACCAATCAAGCGGTTGCTTGCTATTGGTTGGGTCAACGGTTTCCAGAGAAGGATTGGGAATGATGTTATCGCTTACCGGGCCGCTATTGCTAACTGTGACCGGGACTGCTGTTGAAGTAGTGGTTTTACTATCAGTAGTCGTAACGACAGCTGTTAAATCATGAATACCATTAGTGGCAGTTGCTGTGTTCCAACTTTGTTGAAATGGAGCATAAGTTATGGCGCTGCCTAGATTATTGCCATCTAATTTAAATTGGACACTGGATATGCCAACTGTTGCATTAACTGAGGCGGTGACAGCGACATTGCCACTTAATTTAGCATTGGCAATCGGTGAAGTAATAGTTACGGTAGTTGGGACTACCGGTGCTGGCATTAGTGAAACATCGTCAATTTGTAATGTCCCTACGCCAGCTATTAAATGAAAGATTGTTACATACTCAGCCGTGGCAGGAGCCGTAAATGTTACGCTGGCTTGTTGCCAGTTAGTAGCACTGGCAACTGATGCTGACAATACGGCGTATGATAAGACGCCACTGCCATTATCGTATTGGGCCACCAAACTGGTCGGGATCGTCGATTTATAGTAATCGCTATAGGTATACTGGGTATTCGGTGTAACAGCAACTTGATTAAAATACCATTTGGCGTCACCGCTGGTATAGCTAGTGGTTTGAATAACGGCGCTATGAGTACCAGTGTGCCCGTCGGTTGTATCATATATAAATTTAGTGGTATTGGTTCCCCAACCACCGGTCTGCCAATCAACAGGAGTTGAGCCATTGGCAGTCTCAAATGAGGGGTTTAAAACCAAGTTACCGTTAGTGTTGGCCGGCGGAGTTATCACCGGAGTAGTAATCAAACTAAAATCATCAGTCTGTAGATTACCGACATTCGCTAAAATATGGAGGACAGAAACTTTAACAGCGTTAGCCGGAACGGTAAAGTTAATGCTAGCTTGTGACCAAGTTGTACTAATTGGTACGTTTTCTAAGTAAACATAACTGGCATTTCCGCTGGCATCAAAATATTCAGCATCCAATTCTGTAGCAACGTTAGCTTCATAATAATCACTATAAGTATATTGCTGGCCAGGAGTAACTGCTACAGCGTCAGGAATCCATTTAGCGTCACCGTTAGTTCGGGCAGTAGTGCTAATATATAAGCTTTTACTGCTGTTATAGCCGCCATTCTGCCAAACCATACTAGTGGTATTAGTTCCCCAATTATTGGCTGTCCAATTCGCCGGCCCGTTACCATTGCTATTAGCTGTCACTACCGATGGATTAGCGATTAAGTTAGTGCTGGATGCAGCAGCCCGAGCTATAACAGCTGGCATAGTTATCCAACTTAACAAAATCAATGATATTAAGACGTTTAGAAACCTTTTCATTAACTATAACTCCTTATTTAGCAATATTATACTACTATATTTACTAAATTGCTATATTATTACAGATAAGCATTAGCAATAATACTATATAATACTATTTACAATTGGTCATTAATTATTTATAATAGCACTTAAGAGATTCGGGCTAGGGTGATGGCGGCCTTTCTCAGGTATTTAAACTAAGGAGAAACGCATGTACGGAAAAGGTGCTGGCACATTGAGTGCTGCCACAGGGATTTCATTGCTACCAAATACCGGCGATAGCCATACGCTATTCATCGTAGCAGCTGGTTTGCTGGTCGGTGGCGTTGTAGTCTTTGTGATTTCATTAGTCTTAGCCCGCAAGAGTCGTCACACTGAAGCAAAATAATTGTTACGGCTTGATGAGAAAAACGGTAGCTCTTTGGGGCGCCGTTTTTTTCTGTTAAACCATTAAATAATATTATGAAAATTCACATCATCTTACGGGTTCTAGCAATTACTCTGGTAACAGCTGGTTTGATCGTCATCTTGCCGCTGAATTATTTTTGGCTGCAAAGTAAGATTGCCGTGGCAGAGCATGCTGGTACGGTACCGACTAGCAATGCCCGGTTTTGGTCACTACCAACACTTGTTA